>VGIQ01000017.1 GCA_016867835.1 Calditrichota bacterium
CCGGCATCGGTGCGTCGCTCGCAGGCGCCCGGACACTCGTCGCAATGAAGCACGTCGGAGTCAACGTCGCGCTCGACCCGCTGATGACCTTCGCCTATACCGGCGCCGTCGGCGGATTCGTCCTCGTCTCGGCTGACGACCCGGCTATGCACTCCTCCCAAAATGAGCAGGACAACCGCATCCTGGCACGGTTCGCCAAGATTCCGATGCTGGAGCCGTCCGATTCGGCCGAAGCGCATGATATGGTGCGGTTTGCCTTCGACCTGTCGGAAGAATATCAGACGCCGGTGATGCTGCGGGTGACGACGCGAATTTCCCATGCCAAGGGGATCGTAACCCTCTCGCCGTGGCCCGATTCTAAGGAATCGACCGGCTTCAAGCGCGACATCTCGCGCTTCGTGATGGTGCCGCAATATGCCCGGCCGCGCCATACAGCGGTCGAAGAGAGGCTTACCCTGCTTAAGAACCTCTCCGAGAGGTCGCCGCTCAACTTTGTGGACTGGCCCGAAGGAGCGCCTGGATCTCCGGGCCGGAGACCGCTGGGCGTCGTAACCGGCGGGATTGCCTTTGCCCATGTCCGGGAGGTTCTTCCCGATGTGCCGGTCTTCAAGATCGGATTCTCCAACCCGCTGCCCATAGAGGCTATCCGGGCGTTTGCGGTTTCATTTGAACGGCTCATCGTAGTCGAGGAACTTGAGCCGTTCTATGAGGAGCAACTTCGCGCTGCCGGGATAGATTGTGAAGGGAAACGGTTCTTTCCGCTCGAGGGCGAGTTGGATCCCGATGTGGTGCGGGAAGGGTTCTTAAAGGCAGTGGGAAGAACAAAGGAGGAGATTGGGGAAAGGAAGGAAGAAATCGGAATCGAAGGGAACGGGCATATCGAGGTGCTGCCGCGACCGCCGGTGCTTTGTGCCGGATGCCCGCACCGGCCGGTCTTCAATGCGCTGAAGAAACTGAAGGCGGACGTTTTCGGCGACATCGGTTGCTACACGCTCGGCGCCCTCGCACCGCTTAAAGCTCTCCACGCCTGCGTCTGCATGGGGGCGTCGGTCGGCATGGCCGCCGGCGTTGGAGCCGTCGGGGGGTCGAAACGCCCCGTCGTCGGAGTCATTGGCGACTCGACCTTCCTCCATAGCGGCATCACCGGGCTCCTCGACGCGGTCTATAACAAGGCGCCGCTGACGCTCCTGATACTCGATAATCGCATCACCGCAATGACCGGCGGACAACAGCATCCCGGGTCGGGGATAACGCTCCAGGGCACACCGACGATCCAGGTCAACTACGTCGAACTCTGCCGGGTGCTTGGTGTTCGGCACATCTACGAACTCGACGCCTACGACTATGAGAAGTCGATTGCCGTCATCAAGGAGGCGACGTCGCTTGGAGAGCCGGCGGTGGTCATCACCAACCGGCCCTGCATGCTTTATCCCGCCAAGCGAAAGTATGAGACCTTCCACGTCCTGACCGACGTCTGCAATGGCTGCGCGGCCTGCATCCGGATCGGCTGTCCCGCCATCGAGTTGATCGCCGAGACGACCGCCAAAGGTCTGCCCAAAGTGGCGATCAAGACGGCGGACTGCACCGGCTGCTCGCTCTGCCAGCAGGTTTGCCCGGTCGATGCGATTGTGACCGCGAACGGTGGTCGTCCGGTAGTGTTTGAGGGGGTAGAGGCTTTAGTTTGCAACGGCAACGCGATGTAGTCTATCTAATAGCATTGCCAACAGAAAGTTAGGGTGCCGCGTAGTTCTTCTTAGGGGGGCAACCCAAAGGAGGAATCTATGCGCAAATATATACCTCTTGCCGGGCTGGTGCTCACGATCCTGGTGACTGGTTCGTCGGACGCCAAGGACACACCCAAAGCCGAGCCAACATTGTCCGCTTCAGTTCAAGGCGAGAACGTCTGCCTCGGATGCGCACTGAAGAAGGACTTTGGAGCGCCTTCTCAATGTGCGGTTTACGGCCATAAGCATGCGCTGAAGGTCGAATCCGTAACAAGAGCGGATGGCAAGGCAGTCAAAGGCTGGAAAGGCCGAACGCTCCAGTATCTCGAGAATGACCGGAGTAAGACCCTCGTTTCCGGTGAGGCTGGAAATGGCAGGATGGAAGTCATGGGGACAATTTACACCGGAAGTCAGGTGGTCGCGGTGGAGTCCTTCAAGTCCCTTGGTGAGGGAATGGAGTCGAAGGAACACGAACATATAGAGCACTGACCGGCTTCATTATTGACGTCATGTCACATCCAAGAGTCCGCCGCTGCAACTCGAGCGGCGGACTCGCCATTTTTGCCGAAGATGTCGCCTATGAGTTCCCATTGGATTCGTCTCTATATGAGCGCAGCGTTTGCTGCACTGTCGGTATCAGCATGCTCGCAAATCAAATATCACTCCCAAGAAGCCACCATCGCCACCCACCAGAACCGCCTCGCAGCGGCAAAGTCGCCCTATCTGCTCCAGCACTCCGGCAACCCTGTCGCCTGGTATGAGTGGGGTGAAGAGGCCTTTGCCAAAGCCGTAACCGAGGACAAGCCGATCTTCCTATCGATAGGCTATGCCGCCTGCCATTGGTGCCACGTAATGGAACGCGAGTCGTTCGAGAATAAAGGCATCGCGGAGATCCTCAACCGGCATTTCATCGCGGTCAAAGTCGATCGCGAAGAGCGTCCCGACGTCGATGACATCTATATGACCGCGGTTCAGTTGATGACCGGCAGCGGCGGCTGGCCGCTCTCGGTCTTCCTTACGCCGGACCTTAAGCCTTTTTATAGCGGCACCTACTTCCCGCCGGAGGAGCGCTTGGGAAGACCCGGCTTCCGGCAGTTGCTCGAGGGCATCGCCCGGGTATGGAAGGAGAGACGGGCCGATGTCGAACGGTCGGGAGTTGAATTGGTGCAGGCGGTAGCAAATGTCTCAGCGCACCAGAGCCGGTCGGGTGATGTCGCAGCCGGCTTGTTCGATATTGCAGTTCGGGCTGTCGGCGGTGCTTTCGATTCACTGAACGGCGGTTTCGGCCCGGCTCCCAAGTTTCCTCCTACGGGGCAGATCGAACTCCTGCTGCGCGCGTTCAAGCGCACCTGCAATCGGGACTATCTTACGATGGCTGAGCGGACGCTTAAGGCGATGGCGTCGGGCGGGATCTTCGACCAGTTAGGGGGCGGCTTTGCACGTTACTCGACCGACGCCGCCTGGCGGGTGCCGCACTTTGAAAAGATGCTCTACGATAATGCGCTCCTGACGCTCAACTACCTCGATGCCTTTCTCATTACGGGCGATGAGTTCTACGCTGCCATTGCACGCCGGACACTCAATTGGGCGCTCACTGAATTGCGAGATCCAGCCGGGGGCTTTCACTCGTCGCTCGACGCCGATTCGGAAGGGCACGAGGGCCGGTTCTATATTTGGACCAGGCAGGAGGTCGATGCACTGCTTGGACCGGACGCCGCCGCGCTGATCGGTCTCGTCTATGATGTGAGCGATGAAGGCAACCTTGAGGGTGGGGCGTCGATCCTACGGATCGCGATGCCGGTGTCGGAGGCTGCGCTTAGGCTCAATCTCGATACAGGAGATGCTGCGCGGAGGGTTGAAGCAGCCCGCTCGAAACTGCTCGCGGCGCGAAGCCGGCGGATTCGGCCGGCAACCGATGACAAAGTCCTGACTGACTGGAACGGTCTGATGATCGCGGCGTTGGCGCGGGCCGGCCGGGCATTAGGCGAAGAGGCCTATCTCACCGCGGCGACGGAGGCTGCCCGGTTTGTCAAAGAGCATTTAGACCAGGAAGGGAGTCTGCTGCACCGCTATCGCTCCGGCGAAGCGGGGATCGAGGGAATGCTCGAAGACTATGCCTACTTGATCTCTGGGTTGCTTGAACTCTACCGCGCCACCTTCGATGAGGAATGGATAGTCTGGGCGGAAGACCTGACAGGGAGAATGGTTACGAGATTTGGCGACGCCGACAAGGGGGGCTTCCTCCTCGCTGCCGAACGTCCCGATCTGGCGGTGCGTCAAAAGGCAGCGCGCGACGGAGCAACGCCCTCGGCGAATGCGCTGGCAGGGCAGGCGCTCCTCGAACTTCATCAACTTACCGGTAGGGAAGAGTACCGCCAGATCGCCGAAGCGACGGCGAAGGCTTTTGCCGGTTCATTGAGCAGCGATCCGGGCAGCCACAGCCGACTGGCGATCCTCTGCTCAGCGTTGACATCGCCGGCCATGCAGATAGCCGTTGCCGGTTCGACCGATGATCCGGAGTGAAAAGGCTGCTGGGCTTGATTAGGAGGCGTTACTTACCCGACGCGGTCGTGACGTGTGGTGTAGCGGGGACGTGCAAGGTCGCCTTGCTTGGAGGCAAAACGCCGGTGAACGGGCAGGCGGCGGTCTATCTCTGCCGCGACTTCACTTGCCGGGCGCCGGTTACTTCAATCGAAGCGCTCGAGGAGGAATTGGAGCGGTTTTGAATGCAAAAGGCCAATTGACTTTACGATGACTTCTCCCGACGAATCGAAAAGAGGTATATTGTTACCCTAATCCGGCGGTAAGTGTGCCGTCGGATGTCCCCAACCGGCGGCGGAGCGGTCAGATGAGGACATCTGACCGCACAAATGGCTTCCGCCCCAGAGGTGAAAACAGCAAACGCCTATCGCTGGATCAGGGTTGTTAGTTTGTTAAAAGCGATTTGTCGCAAGTATGTGTCGGGCGGACGCCCTCGTCCGTTCGCATATCGACTCGCCATTACCCGCCGGACGAGGGCGTCCGGCGTGCACAAATCTGACTAAGTCATTGAAAATCACCCAGGAGGTCTCCCCTGCACGGGAGATGACGCTCACTGTCGAAGTGCCGCCGGAGGAGACGGCTCCCCGGTTTGCCGAGGCCATTGAGAAATATCGCCGAACGGCATCGCTGCCCGGTTTTCGTCCCGGCAAGGCTCCACTCGACATGGTGAAGCGGCGTTACGGGCCGTCGATCATTGCCGACGCAGCCGACGATCTGGCGCGGGAGTTTCTGGAGCAGGCATTTAAGTCCGAGAAGATCGTGCCCGCCGGTCGGATCAGCCTCGACCTGAAATCCTATGGCGAAGATCGTCCGCTCACGGTAGTGGCGGTCTTCCCGCTTCCTCCGATAGTGCATCTCGTCCAGCACCGCGGCCTTAAGGTCGTCGTGAGCGAACCGGCCATCACCGAGACCGACATCGACCGGCAGATCGAACTGTTGCGAATCAAGAACGCCCACCTCCATTCCATCGACGGGCCGGCGCCGACGGAGGCAATCGTCGATGTCCGCTACCGGGAGGTCGATCCCTCCGGACTGCCGCTCCTGGGGCGACGCGATGAAGAGAAACAGATTGAGTTCGGCACCGACGCGCTCGGCATCGGATCGGACGAACAACTAATCGGCATCAAGACAGGTGAAGCGCGCACCATCCGGGTGCGGCGGGCGGGCGGAGGTATTGCGCCATCGCCGATGGTATCGCGTATATTGAGCCCTTCCGAAGCGGCAGGCCGAAGCGCTCCGGAGGACGGGTTCGTTACCCTCCGCGTCGAAGCCGTGGCAGTCGCGGTGCCGCACTTGCCGGAGGTTGACGAAGACCTCGCCCGGCAGGTCGATGAACATCTCACCAGCGTCGAAGACCTGCGACATTATGTCCGCTCAATGTTACTTTCCTACGTCGGGCATCATATCCAGCACGAGTTTGAGGATGCAGTGATCGACCAGTTGCTCGCCGCCAACCCGATCGACCTGCCGCGCGGCGTCGTCGAGTTCCGACTCGAGGAGATTGCGGAGGAAGCCAACGTCCCGCCGGGTGAGCAGTCCGCGTTTATCGAACGGCACCTTGAGGAAGCCAATCGCGACTATCGCTGGATGTTGTTGCAGAATGCAGTTGCCGACGCCGAGGGGATTACCGTCAGCGACGAAGAGGTCGAAGAGGAACTGCGCCGTATTTCCGAACAGACCGGTGAGTCCATCGAGGCGACGGCGCGGCGGTTCGGCGGCGAAGAGGGCCGGTCAAGGCTGCAGGGACGGATGTTTGAGCATCGCGTCATCTCGACCCTGGCACAACACGCTTCCATAGAGAAGCGGCCGCTTGGCCTCGATGAGTTTATGCGGCAACACCGGGATCACTAAGTCGGACGTTATATAAGTGAACACTCCCGACAATACCGAAAGCGCCCACGATCAAGCCGATAAGGCCTCGACCAGGCACCGCAAACGACTTCCGAGATGGCTCGCCGGGATGGGCATCGGGACGCTGATCTTCTTTACCATCAAAGGAATCGTTACGACGAGTCTCATAGTTGGCGGAGGGTGGGCGGTCTTCAAGGGTTGTTTCTGAAGTCCTGGGAACGGTGACCGACTGCGAAGTGATCGTTGTCGGTGGCGGGCACGCCGGGTGTGAAGCGGCTGCTGCGGCGGCTCGCACCGGAGCCCGGACGCTGCTCGTAACCGGCGATCTGAATGCGCTTGGGCGAATGTCGTGCAACCCGGCTATCGGCGGAATCGCCAAGGGCCATCTGGTGCGCGAGATCGATGCCTGCGGAGGAGTAATGCCGGTGGTTACGGACCGGACGGCGATCCAGTTCCGGGTCTTGAACCGGTCGAAGGGTCCGGCGGTCTGGTCGCCGCGAGCCCAATGCGATCGCTCGCTCTACGCCTCCGAAATGCGTTTAGCGATGGAGTCCTGTCCGGGAATCACCCTGATAGCCAACATGGTTACCGCGCCTCTCGTCGAAGATGGCCGGGTCCTGGGGGTCGTTTTTGCGGATGGGCGGATAGTCCGGGCCGGAGCCGTCGTTCTGACGTGTGGGACCTTCCTCAACGGCCTGATGCATACCGGCGAGCGGCGTGAAGCCGGGGGACGGATCGGCGAGGCTCCGGTAACCGGTCTTACGGCAGCCCTGGTCGAACTGGGCTTCGAAACCGGACGGCTCAAGACTGGAACGCCACCCCGCCTCGACGGCCGCACCATAAACTACGACAGTATAGAAGAGCAGGCCGGTGATGACGAGCCGCTCTTCTTCCATCATGCCACCCGGTCGCCCCACCTTCCGCAGCGCCCTTGCTGGATCACCCATACGACAACCGCGTCGCACGACGCGCTCCGCTCGGGGCTCGACCGTTCGCCGCTCTATCGCGGTTGGATCGAAGGCCGGGGACCGCGGTATTGTCCTTCTATCGAAGACAAGATCGTCCGCTTTGCCGACAAGGAGAGTCACACGATCTTTCTCGAGCCGGAAGGCCTTGAAACGACCGAAATCTACCCCAACGGCTTCTCGACCAGTCTGCCCGAAGATGTCCAACTAAGGGCATTGCGGCTCATACCGGGGCTTGAGGAAGTTGAAATGACCCGTCCTGGCTACGCCGTCGAGTATGACTTCTTCCCGCCGCATCAACTCTATCCGACGCTGGAGACGCGGCACGTCAAAGGCCTCTTCTTCGCAGGACAAATCAACGGAACCTCAGGCTATGAAGAAGCCGCGGCACAAGGTCTTGTCGCGGGAGCCAACGCAGCGCTCTATGCGATCCGGCGGGACGAACGGCTCACCTTTGGTAGAGAAGAAGCCTACATCGGCGTTCTGATCGACGACCTAATCACCCATTCGACCGACGAGCCTTACCGAATGTTCACGTCCCGTGCCGAGTTCAGGCTGCACTTGCGACTCGACAATGCGTTCGCCCGGCTTGGTGAAGTGGCGGCGGCGGTCGGTCTTGTCGGGAGCGAGCGGGTTGCGGCGCATCGGGCCGAAGAGGAGCAACTAATCCGGGCGCTGGAGTTCCTCCGCGACCGCCGGACTACAGTTGGCGGGGAGGCGATCACCCGCTTCGACTGGTTGAAGCGCCCCGGTGTTGCCTTGGGCGATGTCATTTCTGAGGTGCTAGACGAGTGGCATAGCGAAGTTGGCGATACGCTTGCGAAGGACGATTTTGTGCGTCGGGTCGAAGCCGAGGTTAAGTATGAGGGGTATTTGAAGCGTCAGGCGCTGCGGGCGAGCGAGTTGATGCGGAGCCGGGAGCGCGTCATCCCTGAGGCGCTCGACTATGACGCCATCAAGGGGCTATCCTCTGAAGGCAGGGAGAAACTTTTACGCATTCGGCCGGTTGATTTCGGGCAGGCGGCGAACATCGGCGGAGTAACCCCGGCGGACCTGGCTTTGCTGTTGGTGCACCTGAAGCGGCAGACGGCCTGAGGTGATACAGATCACAAGTTTCTAACAAGTTCCTCACAGCGCTGTTGACAAGGTGTGAACAAGTGCGGATGCGACTGAGTTACTCTTTGATAATGCGTTAATTAAAGATGGTATTCACAGGCCGGGACGATGTTGATAACATGCTGAACCGGTATCGGGCGCGACTCTTGGCAGAGAATCTCCGGCAGAACCTCATCTCCCGCAGCGGATCGCCGGAACTGGCAGACAGATTGATCGCCGGGTCGCTCCTGCCGGTCAGGATCATCCCCGAAATCGTCGCATCGCCTTTGCTTGACATCGGCAGCGGAGGCGGACTGCCCGGGATACCGTTAAAGATCGTCCGCCCGAACCTGGAGGTGACGCTCCTCGATGCGAAACGCTCGAAGACGCTGTTTCTGAAACGTGTGGTGCGGGAGTTGGGACTGGAAGGAGTCGATGTGGTCTGGAACCGTGTCGAGTCGTTTGCTCAGGAGGCCCGGAATAAGGACGCTTTCAGGACGGTTGTTTCCCGTGCCGTTGGCGATTGGCCGTCGCTGCTGACAGCGTCTGGCACACTGCTTGCGAATGGTGGACACCTGATCCTGTGGTGCACGCCGGAGATGACGATTCCGGATCACTCCGACGAGCGGATCGAAATGGCGGGCGTGTTTAGCAGTAAGGAGCCGGTTCGCCTCGCGGTATGGATTAAGCACGGCACCAACTGAACTCTGGCAAGGCCCAGAGATGGCAAGTTCGTTGAAATGACCTTTAAGCGCTTCATACATATCCTGAAACTGCACTCGCCGGCCAACATCGCGCGGGTGATGTTTCGACGCCAGACTCGCTGCCCGATTGTTAGTGCACTGCTCTTCCTCGGGGCGTTCTTCGCACCGGTCAAGGCGGCGTTGATCTCCGGGCGGGTGCTGGACGGTCTTACGGGGGCGCCGCTGGAAGGCGCACACATTGCGCTGGAAGGCGGTGAGGTCTTCGCGTCGGATGGGGAGGGCCGATTCTATGTGGCAAGCCTTCCACCGGGCGAGGTCGTTCTGGATGTGAGTTATGTCGGATACCTTCCGGATCGAAGACGCGTTGCCTTCAATGCGGTGGGTGATACCGCGCAGGTTGAATTGCGCCTTTATCCACAGGCGGTTGCGCTGAGCGACGTCGTCTATACCGCAACGCGAACTTTCAAAACCTTGAAGTCGGTTCCGGTAGCAACCGAACTCATTACCCGCCGGGACTTTGAACGTCGCGGAGCGCTGACTGCCGCGGACGCGCTGGACGCCGAGATCGGCTACGAGGTCCGAAGCGACTTCTCAGGTCGCGGTGTCATGCTGCAGGGCGCCGATCCGGACAAGGTGCTCATCCTCGTCGATGGCAACCGCGTCATCGGGCGGGTTAACGGGTCGATTGACCTCGAGCAGATTGCCCTTTCCAACGTCAAGCAGATTGAGGTCGTCAAGGGCGCAGTCTCGACGCTCTACGGGAGCGAAGCGATCGGCGGGGTGATCAACGTCATCACCGCTGCGCCTGAAGACGGGCTGAATATTCGGTTCGACGGGTCGGGCGGCGCGCGACTGGGGCGCACCCGGGGCTCACCGCCGAATCCCAATCTTGCTTCCGGAGTCACCCTCGGCAGCCGCATCGGGCAGCTCGACTGGTCCGGGTCACTCCGCTATAGTCACACCGGCTTGATCGACCTCAATCCTATTACCCCCCATACCGACGGCACCGACGAGTCGGACCGTCTCACCGGCGACCTTCGCCTTAGATACCCACTTGGCAATATCGTTCAACTGACCCTCACCGGCCGCGGCTTCGACGAAGAGAAGACGTGGGTCGAAGATGGCGGACTGATTACGCTACCGATTAGTTTCGACGACCGGGAGGTCAACCGGCAGAGTGGTCTCGCGGCGGAAGTCCTTTGCCAGCCGTCGCCGGAGGAGCGTTACAGCGTCAAGGTCTATCGCAGCGACAACCATCACCGGTGGGAAAAGTGGACCCAGCCGCAGTGGGGAACGCCCTTCGTGCGGGACTTCAGCGAAGGCAACGAGGACTATTCGGAAGCCTCGTTCCAATTGACGAAGCCGATTGCGGGCAAACACCTGATGACCTTGGGCGGCGACCTCTATCAGTGGGATATCAAGTCGGATGCCTCCCTGGGAGGCTTACGGTCGCCTTTTGCGGGAAGTCTGACCGCGTGGAATCTCTTTGCGCAGGACGAGTGGCGCGTCGGTTTGGGCTGGACGCTGCTGCCGGGAATGCGCTATGAGAACCATGAGATCTACGGGGGCAACTGGAGTCCGCGGCTTTCGGCGATGCTCGAACTGCGCGACGACCTGCGCCTTAGAGCCTCAGTCGGACAGGGCTACCGGGCGCCCTCCTCGAAGGAACTCTATTTCGTCTTCAATCACGCCTCAGCCGGTTATATCGTCTATGGCAACCGCGACCTGAGACCGGAGCGATCGACCAATGTCAACTTTTCGCTCGAGCACAACTATCGCAACTCGTCGGTGGCGCGGATCACCTTCTTTGCCAACTGGATGCGCAATCTGATCGATTTTGAGCCGATTGGGGTGAGCGAAGACTACTACACCGGCATCTTCAGGTATAACAACATCTATTCCTCGTGGGTAAAGGGGGTTGAGGTCGAACGCGGCTTCATTCCCTTGCGGGGAGTCGAAGCCCGCATCGCTTATTCCTACACCATAAGCCGGAATGACTCGACCGGATCGCCGCTGGTTGGTCGGCCGATGCATGCGGGCCGGTTCGACCTGACCCGTCAAGCCGGAGACTGGACGGTCAAAGTTTGGGGCCGTTATACCAGCCGCTCGATGTTTCAGGATATATACGAAACCGACGCCCAACAATCCGATGAGTGGGCGCCCGCCTCACAAGTCTGGAATCTGGCTCTGACCCGTCGGGTTGGAGCCGGCCTATCCTTCTTCCTCAAAGTGGAGAACCTGCTCGACCGCACCGATTCCCGCTACGGCCCACGCGATGGCCGGGTGGTGACGGTTGGTCAGAGTTGGACGCTCCGCGAATAGACCTTCCCTTTTACGACCCTTCCAGGGCGAATTGAAACCCGCCCTCCGGGATGTTCATCGGGCGGGTGAAATCCGCCCTCAAGGCACACAATCACAACCCTCTTCAGGAGAAATGGTATGCGCAATATCCTCATCGCGCTCGCACTCTCAGCGCTATTTTTCGCGGTCGGCTGCGAGAAGGACGACAGCACCGGTCCGACCGGGCCGGGACCTTACACGCCGTCGGACTCGACCTGGTCCGACGGGTCGGGCGGTTACTACGTCCGGCTCAATGCCACCTCAAGCAGTTCCTTTCGTTATTACGATCTCGCTAACCGGCAGGTGGTCAGCATTACCGATGCTGAAGCGCGCACCAACAACATCTGGACGTTCGCTTTTATGCGCTACAGCGGAAAGACCAATGGCGGGGTGTCCGGCTCAAGCGATGTTCGGGCGGTCGATCTGGCCCGAATCGGGCATGCCGACAGTGTCAACTTCGATGCTGTAACCTCGGTGCCGGCAATCGACTCGAGCGCTTGGGAGAGCGACCGGACTTCCTACGCACTCGTTGACTGGTGGATCTACACCGGCCCGCCGGCGCATCAGATTCTGCCTTCGCGCAAGGTCTATGTCCTGAAGACCGCCGGGGGAAAGTATGCCAAGATGACGATCGACAGCATCAGCGACTACGGACGCAGCCACGTGGGGACTCTGGCGATCAAATTCGTCTATCAGGCCGACGGGTCCGCGACTCTCTCCGGCCCGGCACGGTGGTCGAATCTCGACTGCTCGAGCGGCACGGCTTACTTTTCCTTTGCCACCGGAGGCGCGGTAGCGATCGCCGATCCGATGACGTCGCTCGACTGGGACTTCCAGGTTTCCGGCTTCGACATCAAACTTAACTCGTCGCTCCATGGGCGGGGGCAGGCGGCGGTCTTCGCTCCCGATACGACCTTCGATGCGCTTCTGGCAGCGCCAATCGGTCCGCCTTATGCGAAGGACGGGGCGATATCGGTTTTCGGGTCGCTCGAGGTGAATCCGTGGTTCAACTACGGCGCGCAGCACGAGTTGATCTCGAAGAACCACGTCTATATCCTGCAGGCGTCGGGAGGAGTGCACTACAAGGTGCAGATCACGAACTACTATCTGGTGGTGTCGGGGTCGCCGCAGTCGGCGTGGTTGACAATGCGGTTCAGGCGGCTATAGGCTTGCTCTCTATCGGACAGAAATGTGGCGTCAGGTTGGGAGACCTGACGCCACAGCGCTTGAATCTCCAACGGCTATTGCATTTCGTTCACCGCACATTATATTGTCCTATTCTCCAGAATTGGGCAGCGCGTTCATGCTGCCGCTTCCGACCGGTCGTTCACCCTAACCCGGAGCCGCCACGCCGTGAGATGTCCCAATTGCAAAGGTTCCATCTCGACCTATAACTTCATTAAGGAGAAGACCTGCCCCGCCTGCGGCGAGAAGTTGAAGAAGATGCCGACGCGGGAGCAATTGCGCGAGTTCTTCATCTGGTTCGCCGAGGACAAAGGCTACATCTTTTGGGCGATAGCCTACTGGATCACGGTCTGGGTGGTGTCGTTCTTCGAACTGGCGTTCGGTGAGGGGGTGCTCTTCGACTACATCACTGACCATAACTTCCGGTTTCTCTTTATGGCGGTCTGGTCGGGCTCGATGATCGACTATATCGCCAAGGCGAACGTGGAAGTTACGGCGGTGCGGAACAAATTCATCTTCCGGCCACCGAGATACTTACGCAACTATCGCCGCTGGACGGACATCTTCCTCGTTCTGGGGCTAATTGGCGCCGGCTATCTGCAATATCGCTATCCCAACTACATTAGCCCGCTCGTCCTGTTCACGTTCATTCCGACCTTTATGGTTTGCCTCCTCTGGGCTATAATGGGCGTCTTTCTGACCGAGGACGATATGAACGACAAGCGCATCCGGTACTTCCTTGAGGAGATGCGGATCACCCGGGTGCGGAAGTATCAGCGGGCCGGAGCGATCTACATCGGAGGGCTCTTTCTGGCCGGGGTGCTCTACTACAATCTGGTGCGGATATCGGGGCTTTGGTTCTACATTTGGAACTCCCGGATCGTCTATGATACGGTGACCTTCTTCAACCAGTATTTCGGCTGGGTGAAGAAGTTCGCCCGGTAGAAGTATGTGAATTATCGGGCGGGTTGAAACCCGCTCTCCAGACTTGTAGGATAAACAAGGGGGCGGGTGTAAATCCGCCTTCTTGCGTTTTGGGCTTGCGTCAAATGACGCGCGGACGTTGCGCATCAGTGCCAAGCGGAGGGGCTATACCTTGCAGTTGGCACTTGCAGGCGCTACGGCACTTGATTTGCGCACTCAGGCAGGATTCACGCTTCCCTCACGAGATGAGGAGATTTAGACTATGCAGAAGATGATCCTAACTGCTGCAATCTTCGCTATGCTCTTCGGAAAGCCGGTTGCTGCCGGGCCGCTGAATGGCGAACTGCGGACGACTTACTACACCTGGGAGGAACCGGGCGGCGCGTCACGGTTTCTCATGACGCAGTTTGCCGGTCTCAACTGGCAGGCTGCCGGCAGCCCGTGGTCCGCGGCTGCAGCAACCGAGATGCGCGACGGCAACAGCCCTTTGCCGGGTCGCGGCGACTCCCGTCTAATCGCGCTCAATCTTCGGCATCACAGAGGCGTTGTCGATGCGCGGCTGGGGCGGTTTGCGGCAGTTCGCGCCGGGGATGCCGGGAGTTTGACCGACGGCGCCGAAGTGCGGCTCGACCTGCAGGGCTATAATATGAGTTTGATCACCCTCTCCGGCGGGCGCGAAATCTACCCCCTCTATCGAAGCGAGACGTCGCAGATCCCGGAGCGGTATCGCGGCACGGTCGCCTTTGAGGGGTTGATGTTCGGGCGGCTCAACTATCTGCTCGATCAGACGATGCGCTACCGGGACGGGGAGAACGACGACGCCGTAACGCGGCTGACGCTGCGCTGCCAAAGATATCGCGTCGGCTGGGACTTGCGCGCAGCTCTCGACAACAACCAGTCCGACCTCCGCTCGGTGAGCGGCGGCATCCGGTTGATTCCGCATAAGGGCGCACTGGTCCGGGTTCGCTACAGTGAACGGCGCATCCGGCTCTATGAATCTACGCCGCTGAAGGAAATAGCCTACCAGCCGACTCGGGTAGCCGAGGCAACACTTGGGCACGACCTGCCGTGGGCGGATCTGGCGGTTCAAGTCGGATATGCCCGGAGGTTGCGGGAAGCCGGCGACGTCGATCGCGCGATGCTGGCCATCGTCCATCCAATGTGTGAAGCCGGAGCGCGGTGGCAGGCAGGAAGTGACCTTAACCAAATTGGCGGCTGGGTCGGCGCGGGAGGTGTGCTCGTCCCGGGCCGTCTCCGGTGGGGACTCGATCTCGATTTTGACCGTTTCGATTCGGCATGGGACGCCGAGCCGTCCGACAACTGGGCGAACAGTCTGCGGCTCGATTGGGTGGTCTGGCCCGACGCGGTTGTATCGGGGGGCGTCGAGCATTATCGTGACCGGGAAGCCGCATCCGACATTCGCGGCCAGCTGGCTTTCAGAGTGAGGTTTGGCTTATGAAACGACTCCTGTCACTTTGCGCCGGTATCGGGATGGTGGTATTACTCGTGCTACTGAACCGGACGACCCTCGGCAAGCCCGAAGCGCCGCCCGTCAAGGTCTTTCCGCATAAATATCACGTCGAAGAGGTCGCACTTGAATGCGCCCACTGCCACGCATCGGTGGCGACATCGACCTCGGGCCTGGAGCGGTTGCTGCCGGACCGGTCGGTCTGTGCGGAGTGCCACGACGACGTGGCAGAGGTCTGGCCGGAAACGCGGCCACAAGCCGGTGCGTCCTACGCGGCGTTTTCGCACCAGGCGCATACGGAGGCAGCCGATTGTCAGACCTGTCATGCCGTGCAGGCCGGCCGCGAGCCGTCGGGTGCACCGTGGCCCAATATGCGCAGTTGCTATGACTGCCATCAGACGAAGCGCGTCAATCTAACGTGCGCTCAATGCCATCAGGGTGAATTACCGGCCAAGCCGGCCAGCCACAGATTCGACTGGACGGCGAATCACGGCGAGGCAGCGACCTTCGACCCTGTCGATTGCGCGATGTGTCACCAGCAGCAGGCGCAGGACGACTGCGCAACATGCCATCAGGGTGCCGGGTTCGGCTCGCCGCATCCGCAGAAGTTCGTCCACAGCAAGGCTTTCACGCGCGCGGGCGGGTTCGCCAACTGCCAGTCGTGTCATGAGCCGGAGTCTTTTTGCTCGGCCTGTCACATGCAGAAAATGGTGCTGCCTTCCGACCATAGTCGTCCCGGCTGGGCGAAGACCGGCAGCGGCGGAGCCCACGTCCGCAAGGCGCAGTCGGACTTCGACCAGTGTGTGATATGCCACACCAGCACGGTGAAGCAGCCCTCCTGCTTTGCCGCCGGATGCCACCAGTAAGGAGATGACGATGACGACAAGAGATGGTAAAGAGCGGGACGGAGCGGTTCGTCGCGCGGTCATTCTTCTTCCGGCGGCGATGCTCTGTCTGGGTCTGGCGCTCCTTTATGGCTGTTCGGAAGAGGCGGGCGGCCCGCTCCGGACGACTCACCCGGCCGGCTGGAGCGATCCGGGCAGTTCAAACTTTCACGGCAAGGCGGTGTTGGGCGATTTGCTGACGACGTCGCTGGCGGAAATAGAGAGCAGGATTGCATCGTGCCGCAGTTGCCATGGGCCCGATTCGTCGGCGGGACAGAAGGCGACGGCTTGTTTTATCTGCCACGACCAGTTCCCCCATCCGGCCGGCTGGGCGGGTGCCGGAGGCGAGAATCTTCACGCCAGTCACTTACGACGGACTAACTGGAACCTGACACGGTGCAAGGACTGCCACGGCAGCGACTACAACCGCCTCACCTGGAAGATCGGAGATAGTCCGGCCAACTGCCGCACCTGTCATACCGGCAGCAGCGGCCCTGAGGGCTGCCGGGTCTGCCACGGCGGGACGTTCAATTCGGCGCCGCCGCCGGACCTGATCGGGCGGGAGGGGACCGAATTTGTTACCGTCGGCGCGCACCAGGCGCACCTGACCGACAATCGCATTTCGAACCCGCTCGCCTGCTCGGCATGCCACAGTTTCGCCGGGTTTGCGAGTCAGGCGCACATCGACACCATCACACCGGGCGTCGCGGAGGTAACCTTTGGCGTCGCCGCGACCGACTCGGGGCGGACGACGCCGGTCTGGGACCGCAACGCCGGCACCTGCTCGTCGGTCTATTGCCATGGGTCTATCACCCGCAGCGACGGGATAATGCGGGACGGGATCGTCGCCGAGTGGACGCGGGTCGATGGATCCCAGCGCGCTTGCGGCACCTGCCATGCGATGCCGCCTCCCGATCCGCATCCGCCTCTCGCAACCTGCAACGTCTGCCATGTCTATGCGCAGACGACGCACGTCAACGGGACGATCGACATGCGGTGAGGAGAGGGGATTTGGAATCGAGTAGAACGGGGTGCCCTAATGTGCAGGGCACCCCGTTGTTATTCTGGAAGATAACCCGCCTACAGCCAGTCCGCGACGACCCGCGCAACCTCGGGATGGATCAGGTAGCCGAGTTCGGAGTGGGGATTCGACCGTCCGTGGGGAAACCCCTTGTGCCCAAACTCGAGACCGAGGTTATAGACCTTATGGTCGCTGATGGCGGCGGACATCCCTTTGTAGTCGTTCTTTACCTTGCCGTCATGGCTGACGTAGTCATCCTCGGCAAAGACGTTGACCCAGCGGTCGATGTTGGCTGGATAGCGGCGCGGGCCGGTGAGATCGGCACCTTTTAGATGCCTCTTGCAAGTTTCGTCGCCGAGCGGCGAGCCGAGGGTGATCCAGAGCGAGATGCGCTTATGCGAGTAGTCAGTCGTCGTCAGGGTGCCGCGGTATTCGGAATAGTAGTTGAACTTCCAGAAGGTGTCGTAACTGATCAGCGTTCCGAGGCTGTGGGAGATGACGCATATGTCGTCGCCGCGGTCCATGGCTGCGCGAAGCGGCGCGATCAACCGGCCCCGGACTTCGGTGCCAAAGCGGGAGTCGGACCTAAAGTAACGTTCCATATCGGGCGCGGCAAAGGTGATTAGCGGGCGTCCCAGTCCGATCGAGCCGAGCGCGGCGCCCAAAGTGTCGGCAAAGAACTCCCCCACCCCGGTCTGTCCCGGCAGTTTGCGATAATTGGAGCGGCTGAAGTCCGTTGCGGTGGGATAGGACCTCAAGAGATCGAGTTGCTTTTGCCGCTCTTCGGAGTCGTCGTAGGTGGACTGGCCGATATGGCTGTGCCAGTCCTTGCCGAATTCGAGATAGGCATTGCTCAGGTCGCCGTAATAGACGAACTGATCGAGTGCATCGGCACTCGCCCGACGCAGCGCGGCATCGAAAGCGGCGAGTTTGGCTGCGTGGCTTGGAGTGCCTTTCAGATCGCGGCCCAAGCCATGGCGAAGAGCCTGGATCCAGAGTGGCGCGAGTTTGTCCTTGGGTGGCTTGTAGTTGCGCCCGTGAATCAGGATAATAGTTTTAGCCATTACTTCTCCAGAATGACTTTATAGGCGCCGCTCCAGCGTGCCTGCAACGAACCTGCCTCGCCTGCCTCCACCTTCAACAGATAGCCCCCGGAAGAGGCTGCGCCATACAGAGGGGACATTTCGTGCCGCCCCGCCGGGAGGTCATTCAACCTATCCGACCAGACCTGCCGTCCTGTTGGATCATAGAGCACAATCCTCGCCCAGCCGGGTGAAGGGAGCGTAAAGCCGGCCCGGAGGGTGCCGTTGAAAGGGTTGGGGTAGGGCGGTGAGAAGATAAAGGCGCCGGGCAGGGGCGCCGGGTCGTCGTCATCAATGCCAAGGGGGTGAAACCTGCCGACCGCAAGGTCTTCGCGATCGGCGACGATCATCAGCCCCCCGGCAATGGCGATTTCCGTTGGCCAGGAAGCGGTTTGGAACCGGCCTTTCAGGGTCGGAGGGTTGAAGCCGTTCAGGCGAAGTATCCGGACGCCGCCGACACCATCCGAGACGAAGAGGAGCGAATCGGCGAGGGTCAGATAGGACGCCCAATCGGTCCGGACGCTCAATACGCGAGCGATGTTTTCCGGGTCGGAGGTGTTTAGCATGACGACGCCGTTGTCCCCGTCGGCGACGAAGACCTGGACGTCCCGGGCAACGACGTCATAGGCATACTCGAAGCCGCGGTAGAGGCCCATTTCACCGGGCCAGATCGGCTCGCTCACATCAACAACATGCAATGCCAGGTCAACGTCGATGTAGTATAGCAAACCGCCGCTAAGGGTCGCGGACGTGGCGTTCGCGTCGTTGATCCGGCCGGCCGGGAGCGGGCCCTCGGGGTCGGAAATGTCCCACAGTTCGATGCCGCCTTCATATCGGAACAGCGCGAGCAACATTGAATTGGGTTCGCAGGAAGCGATCATGTCGAAGTCGGCGTCGATCTGCGCGCTCCAGATAAGGGTCGGCTCGAGCGGTTCGGAAAGGCTATAGACGAGGATGTAGTCAATCGAATCGGCAAGGCTCCGGCCGAGGGCATAGAGGTAGTCTCCGACGCGCACCAGGTCGGCGATGCTGTAGTCCGGGTCGAGACTCGCGGTGTCGGGCCGGGCGGGATCGCGCAGGTCGAGGGTGAGGAGTCCGGCATTGCCGCGCAATACATAGGCAGCGTCGGGCGTTGCGGCAACTTCAAAGACGCCGTAGGGGGGCATAAAGCGAGCCGAGACTTCCGGTTGCAGCGGATCGCGGATGTCGTAGCAGGTGATGCCGCGGTATCCGTGCGCGGCATAGAGGTAGGTTCCGGTAATGGCGAGTCCTTCAGTGAACCGATCATCGCTCCAGACCAGTTCCGGCCCGTCGGGGTCGGTGATGTCGATGGCATGCAAGCCGTTAGTAGCGGCGGCATAGAGAGTCGTGCCGTAGAGTTCGACGTCGTCGATCCAGACGTCGCCAAAGTCTCTCCGGCCTCGAACGACGAAGGAATCCGGTCGGTCGAACGAAAAAAGCCAGATACCGGCTTGATAGGCTGCCAGCGCGAGGAAGTGATCCCGCACCGAGAGGTCGGTTATATATTCCTGAATGACCAACCGCCCGACGGCCCGGAATTGGCCGATGGTGCGAAGATCGGAGGCGATGACGCCGCCCGCATTGTTGTCGGCGAACCAGACGAGAGTGTCATCGACGCATATCCGTCCGGTGAAAGGAGTCGGGCGGTGAAGACCGAGCGAAGTCGGCGCTGCGGGGTTCGAGACATCGAGCACCCGAATACCGTTGCCGTACTCAGCCAGATAAGCCCGGCTGCGGACAGTCTGAAGGTCATCGAGGAGATAAGGAACCGCGCTGCGTTCATTAGTGGACCGGACCGCGCCCGGATCGCGCATATCGAAGGTGTAGAGACCCCACCGCCAGTCGGCAATGTAGGCATGGCCTGATTTGACGCCGACCTCATAGGCATCGTAAGGCGTTGCAGCGCGCGCAAGGAAGCGGATGTGGTGTGGGTCCGAGATATCGAAGACCTCCACGCCATAGTTGGTTGCGGCATAGAGCCGGTCGCCCTCGATAGCCAGGTCGAGGTAGTAGCCGGTCTGCAGGCAGGTCGAGAGGGAATCGACATTTTCACTCCAGGGCGCGGCGATGCGGGGAGTCACGGGCGAAGCGCGGTTGACGAGGGTTTCTCGGAACCGGTGGCGGTAGTCGGGATCGGGGCCTGAGGGTCGGGCAGTGGCTGCCGAAGCGCAAAGCGCTGCGACGATACCAGAGAGGAGGAGAATACGGCAGAGCATAGAATCTCCAGCAGGGCAAGTCAGGAAGTTAAGTTACAACTTAAGACCCGGCGGGGCTTCAGTCAAGCGATGTGTGCCAAAGTTGCGATGATTAGTGTCCGGCTCAATTGACTGGAAGACTGCGAAAGGCTATCTTGAGTCTGTTGAAACCTCGACTCGTGCACACCGGACGCCCTCGTCAGGTTTTGACATGGAGATGTAGTGCGTGCGGACGAGGGCGTCCGCACACCACATTATTACGACATGCCTTTTCAACTGACTCATCTGAAGCGACGAATGGTTCACCCGGAGACAGGCCGGTGAAAATATGTGCGGCGCTCCTGATTGCGGTGTCGGCTCTGGCGCAGATGCTGCCGGTCGAGGAGGTCTGGCGGATCGACTTCGACGAGCCGGTTGCGTGCCTCGGGACGGTCTGGTCCGAGGAAGGCACGGTCAACGTTATGGTCGGACTGGATGACCGGGTGGTTCGCATTCGGGACGGGGAGATAGTCTGGGCAAGCGAGCCGCGAGAAGGGCGCGTGATCGATGTGATCGCAGCCGATTTTGGCTTGGGGGAGGGCTGCGAGCCGGTGGTATTGCTCCACGTTCGGCGGGATAGAGACAACGCCCGCGACGACATCCTGCGCTACGGCAACTGGGAAGTCGAAGCGACCTCGGTCCGGACGATAGCGCGTTTCTACATCGACCGCTTCGGTGCCGGCGGTGGGGGGGGCATTGCAGAGCGCATCTTTGCGCCGGCGCGCATCGACCCCGATCAGACCGAGAGTCTGGTCGTCCTCGTCTCGACCTACCGCCTCGATCTGCTGCAAGGTGGCGAATTCACCGAGCAATTATCGGGCTTTGCAGGACGATACGGTCTGCGCAGCGCGCAGTGGATCAACGCCGTTGCGATCGGATCGCCGAGGGGGGTGGCTATAGGCGACGACGCGGTCAGCGTCCGGCGGATGATGGTGGTCGCCGGCTCGGAGTCTTATCACAGCACGAGCGGAGGAGTGCCTGAAGATCGCCGTGAACTAAGACTCGCAGCGATCGACAACTGGGTGGGAGCGCATCGTCTCCGGCGCGACGAGGCTAACGGTCCGGAGCAAATGCCCTTTGCAGCGCTGGCAGCGACCGGCACTTATGCTGAGCCGGGGATCATCTTCGGTCCCCGGGAGGGAGTTCTTGAGATCTTTGCTGCCGATAGTCTGCGTCGGTTAAATGCCCGGTTGATGCCAGTGGCCCAGGCGGACTTCGTCATCCCCATGACGAATAATGATGGCGACCGCCGGGAGCGACTACTTCTTGCGGTATCGCGGGACGGCCTGGCAGCGCCTTATTCCCTGGAAGCCAACCGGTTCACGGCGATGGTCTATCAGCATGAACGCGACATCGTCGGACTTACGATCGACGACTATGACGGTGACGGCGAAAGCGAAATCATAACCCTCACCGAACAGAGTCTTATCTTTGCCCGGCTCGGCGTATTGGCGGCGCCGAAAGCAGCGCAGCCTTCACTCCCTCCCACACAACCTACACTTACCTACTTTCCGAATCCCTTCAATGACGCACTTTCTATTGTTTATCACTTGCCTGGGGCAGGGTTATGGTCGCTTAGGCTGAGCGATCTGAAGGGCACGGAAGTTGCTTGTATCAAAGGTGGTTGGCTGCCCGCCGGTGACGGGCGGGGGATGCTTAACGTCGGCGGGCTTCCCGCAGGCAATTACATTCTAACCCTGACCGGACCGGACGCACTCGCCGCAGGGATGGTGACCATAGTTAAATGAATAATGCAGATTGTGCAGCCTGTTGGCAGCACGTCTATGATATCGCTAGACGTTCTACACTATTGGGAGGTGCAGATTATTGTTGCCGTTCCTGGAGGGCGGACATTCCTGTCCGCCTTGATGAGAAGTTCCTATTAAGCAAGGGCGGACAAGAATGTCCACCCTCCAAGTCAACACTTTTCTGCACTGTTTAATACATGACCCGGTCCAGATTGCGATTCACACTCTCCCTCCTGCTTGACGGGGGAGGTTAGGGGGGTTAGTTCGCTTTTCTGATTCCCCCCCCCAACGATCTCACCGCCAAGCGGGGGGATGAGTGAAAAACGATCTGCACACCTACAACATTCTGCACTCAGTCTATGTCTCAACAACCGATACTCTTCAAGTCGTGGCGCGACCTGCCGGTGATGGCGGCGTCGCTGGGCAATACCAGCGTCAATAAGACCGGCGCCTGGCGCAATGTCGAGCCGCATCATGTCGAGCAGACGCCGCCCTGCACCTGGCGGTGTCCGGCCGGCAACGACGTGGTTGGATTCGTGACGCTCGTCGGGGCGGGGCAGTTCGAAGAAGCCTGGCGGGTGCTGGCGGCAACATCGCCCTTTCCGGGGACGTGCGGGCGGGTCTGCCCGCATCCGTGTGAGGTGGAGTGTAATCGCGGTGAGATGGGGGGCAAGATCAACATCCACGCGATTGAGCGGTTCCTTGGCGACCGGTTTCGCGAGCGGCCTCCGGCACTCAAGCGGGCGCCGGCGAGCGGGCGTAGTGTCGCCGTGATCGGGTCCGGTCCGGCAGGTCTTTCGGCGGCGTATCATCTGGCGTTGATGGGGCATGGCGTTACCGTTTTCGAAGCGCAACCGGTTGCCGGCGGGATGATGCGGGTCGGGATACCCGATTTTCGGCTTCCGCCTGAGGTGCTCGAGGCGGAAATTACCCGCATCGCTTCATTGGGAGTCGAGATCCGTACTGGGGTCCGGATCGGGAGCGACCTGCCCTTTTCCGATCTGATGGCGAAGTTCGATGCGGTCTTCGCGGCGACAGGACTCACCGTCAGCCGGCCGCTGGGAGCCAAGGGCGAAGATCGGGGTGGAGTGCTGTCGGGGACCGAAGTGCTGCGCCGGGTCAACCTTGGACTCGACCCGGAGACTGGCAGTCGGGTGTTGGTCGTCGGAGGCGGCAACACGGCCATCGACGTCGCGCGGTCGCTTCTTCGGATGGGTCGCGACGTCCGCCTCCAGTATCGCCGGACGCGGGACGAAATGCCGGCCATTGCCGAGGAGATCGAGGAACTTCTTGCCGAAGGGATCGAGATCGACTTCCTCGCAGCGCCGGTAGAGACCTGGCGGGAGGATGGGTGCCTGGTCGGAGCCTGGTCTATCCGGATGGCGCTTGGCGAACCCGACGCGTCGGGGCGGCGCAGTCCGAAGCCGATCCCCGGCAGCGAGTTCGCAGTGCCGTGCGACACCATCGTTACGGCCATCGGCGAGACCGCCGACCTGGCTTACCTTCCCGACGACATTCTTGCAAAGACATCCTGGAACATCCCGGCGGACGAGTTGGGCCGGACGCCGGTGGATAAGTTGTTTGCTGGCGGCGATGCGGCGGATGGCGCCGGGACCGTTACGGCCGCGATTGGATTCGGACGGCGGGCCGCTAATGGGATCGATGAGTATTTAAGGCACGGTGCGGCGGGTGTTGATAAGGCGATGGAATCGGATACTGCGGATGCTACTACCCCCTCGCTGCGTAGTCGCGAGTCGAAGGTGATCCGGTTCGCGGATCTCAATCCAGCCTACTTCGAGTTCCGCCCGCGTGAAGAGCCGGACAGCCTGCCGGTGAGTGAAAGGACGCAATCATTCGACGAAGTGTGGGGCGGATTCGACGAAGCGGCGGCTATGCAAGAGGCGGGAAGATGCTTCAGTTGCGGTTCCTGCCCGGCGTGCGACAACTGCTACGTCTTCTGCCCCGACGTCGCGGTGCACCGGGCGTTCGGGGAGAACGCGCGGCCGGCTCCCTACGACCTGATGCCGGGGGTGCTCTACTGGGTGGACTATGACTACTGTAAGGGCTGCGGTATCTGCGCGGCGGAGTGTCCGCGGGGGTGCATCGTGATGCGGCCGGTGAAGTGAGGGCAGTAGGAAGGGGGCGTGTTTGCAAGGTGATGGGATCGAGGCTATATTGAGTTTAGTCATGAAGTCATAAGGCACAAAAGAGAGTCTTTGATTTTTCCGCATTGGTCGCTGTCACGTGCCTCACGTGACAGCACTTTAGGCACGAACCTGCCGTCACTTGAGGGCACGTGACGGCGACTCCCGGGCGCAGATCGATTAATTCAAAGAACTCATATGAGGTGATTGAGATGGCGCAACTAACTCTACTCGTCGCGCTCTTGATGGCGGGGTTTGGCTCGTCCGCCTTCTCGCAACCGAATGTGGACATCCGGCAGGTGTCGCGGGTGCCGCTGCTGAATGTTGGACGGGCGTTGTCGAGTGCCCTGAGGGACAGCATACTCTATGTTGCCACATTCGATGCTTATCATCTGATCGACGTTAGCGACCCATCAACACCGGTGGCGCTGACTTCAATTCTACCGGGCGGGGAAAGTGTGCAAGTAGCAGGCAATCTTGCCCTGTTTAGTAACTTCAATCTCTATGACGTTACAAATCCTCGCAATCCAACTTATATTCGTTCTATTGGAAGGGCAGTGTCTTACCATCCATACTTATTCACGGGAAATAGGGTGTATATCGGAGAAGATGAGCGCCTGGCGATTTATGCCTTCGATGAAAACTATGAACGTGAACTCATTGGCAGTATTCCAGGCTATTTTGAGTCGATTTGTGTGTCTGACAATGGGATTTTGATTGCTCAAGCTTCCAATAGTGATTTGACCAGGTTCTATGATATTTCCGATATTGAGAATATAGTTCTTGCGGATATAATTCATATAGTTGGGTGGTCGTTGCAGACATTAGGAAACGATTATTGGTTAGTAAGGTCTGAATCGGAATACTCAGACTTCAGATTCTTCTATTGCTTTGATCAAAGCAATCCCCGTGATGTAAGGCTCTCGGCGAGGATTCTGGCACCTTTTGGAACTTATAACTTTGTTGTCAGGGACACCCTAATATATGCAGTTTCCGGAGATGGCAATCTTCATGCTATCGGTATTTCGGACCCGGGACGTGAAAACCGACTTTCTTCAGTGCAATTGCCCATCTGGGGTGGACGTCCCGCTTTGACTGTTGGTGACGACCTCGCGGCCGTTAGCAATCAGACAGGGGTCTTTCTCATCGACGTTTCCGATCCCCGGAGAATGGAATTGCGTAGTCGCATTAATAAATCTGGCAGAGGATTAGATATTGTCAAGACAGGCGAGATCTTAATTGTTCTCAACGCACCGTTCCTTCACACAATTGGCATAGAGGATCCGTTGAATCCAACAGAACCGCACTTTTGTAACTTAGGCGGGCGTGGCGATGGTTTTGTTGGATTGGCTTCGGATGCAGATGGGAATGTGTTTGTCGTAAGGGCAAGCACTCCAGATATCCGCTTCAGGCATTTATATTCAATTCGTTTTGATGACCCTCAGACCTATGAAATCCTCGATTCGCTCGCATTGCCGAATGAAGCGTCGCGCATCCGGATCGATAATGGAATTGCTTATATAACAGCAAAGTATAGCGTTGCAGTTTGCGACGTTCGGGAGCCTGACAATCTTCGCCTTGTTTCCGAGCAGGATACTCGCTTCGGCAATTCGTCAAACATCCTGTTTCAACCCCGGGGTGGGATTGGATTTCTTGCCGAGACTTACGGATATGCGGTCTATGACATATCAAACCCAGATGATTTCCGGATGATTGGAATGAATTTCGAGAATGCGCGCTATAGTGGTATCAATAGTTTCACATACCTTGTGCCGCTACTTTTGGTAGGGCGAGGACCAAGTGCTTACTGGCCCGGAATATACTGTTTAGACATTACAGATGTTGAGAACATGGTTCATATTGGCGGAGTGAGTGGGCCAGTTCACCAAATTGCTCCCGCAGGCAACCGAATTGTTGCAACGGCGGAGGATACCTCGGGAGTTCGGGTGTTTCATGTTACAGAGGAGGGGCAATTATGGCAGACGGGACGTTACAACACACCGGGCAGAGCGGAAGCCATTCTAGCAGATGGCAACTTGCTCTACGTTGCCGACCGGTATTCGGTGGAGATACTGGACATTTCCGATGCGCAAAGAGTGCCGCAAGATGATCAATCCACCATCCCTTCGTTATGGGAGGTTTCTGCAGCATACCCGAATCCCTTTAATGGCACAACAGCGGTGACTATAACGCTTGCGAAGCCGTCCCTTGTCAGAATGAGAATGCTGGATGTTTCCGGCAAGTCGGTCATGAAATTGTGTGATGGTGCGCTTTCCGACGGTTCTCACCAGATAACGATACCGGCCAAAGGTCTATCCACTGGTGTCTATTTCATTGAGAGCCGCGTCGACGGGGCGAAGCATCTCCAGTCAGTGGTCTTGATGAGGTAGTGCGGGAATGCAGGATCAAGTCAGACTAAAAGTTTTAAGGCCGGTCCTGGCCGCAGTCTGGCATCAAGTTGGAATAGTTTGCATAGCAAAGGTGTCGTTCCCGCGCAGGAGGGAACCCAGCAAGGTCGATCTTGGCTGGAAGCCCGCCTTCGCGGGCAAGACGATCTAAGCCTATTACGCTTATTTTCTCAAGCAGATACTGGTTCGCTTCGTCGCATCTTCCACTCTCCATACTTCTTACTCCCCTATGCCGGCGTTCAAAGATCTCTCCCAGTCTGAAATCCTCGCCCTCGCCATCAGCCTCGAAGAGGAGGATGGCCGCATCCTCGAAGCGCTTGCCGATGCTATCGAAGCCGCCTACCCACAGCAGGCGGACGAGTTCCGCCGCATGCGCGCTGAGGAAGACGACCACCGCCATCGGCTGCTCGACATCTATCGCGCGAGATTCGGCGAGCACATTCCACTGATCCGGCGGCAGGACGTCAAGGGCTTCGTAGCGCGAAAGCCGGTCTGGCTGATGAAGCCGCTCACGCTGGCCAGGGCCAAGCGTGAAGTAGAGTCGATGGAAGTTGAGACGCGACGATTCTACGAAGCCGCTATCCGGCGCACCACCGACGCGGGCATCCGGCAACTCCTGGGCGACCTCGCTGAAGAGGAGCGACGTCACGCCGGGTTGGCTCAGCAGATCAGCCGGATGGAGGTCACACTGGACGAGAAGGCCGCATCGCACCGGCTCTTCGTTCTCCAGGTGATCCAGCCCGGACTTGCCGGACTAATGGATGGAAGCGTTTCGACGCTGGCGCCGCTCTTTGCCGCTGCCTACGCTACGATGAACAGTTGGGAGACATTTCTCGTAGGGATGGCAGCCTCCATTGGAGCCGGGATATCGATGGGCTTTGCTGAAGCCCTCTCGGACGACGGTTCGATGACCGGCCGCGGCGCGCCCTGGATACGGGGCGTCATCTGCGGATTAATGACCACCATCGGCGGGATAGGACATACCCTGCCGTTCCTGATTCCCGACGTCCATTTGGCGACGACCGTGGCGGTCGCAGTGGTGGTCGTCGAGTTAGGGGTCATTGCGTGGGTGCGCAAGAAATATATGGAGACACCGCTCGGATCGGCTATCGTCCAGGTGGTGATCGGCGGGGCATTGGTCTTTGCCGCCGGGGTGCTGATCGGTGGCGCATGACGGAGGGGAGGTGCTGACGGTGATGGATCTGTCTCGCGAATCACTGCGGGAATTGTTCGAAGTGCGATGGCTGGCGGCGAATGGGGAAATCGTCCATCCATCCCAGGGGGGCGTTTCTTTCAAAGCGATAGCGGACTATGTTCTCCGCGAGGGGCTAACCCCTGTCGCGCTGTCGAGCCGGCTCGAGGTTGAATTCGAAAGCCGCCTTGCAGTATTGGGAGTACCGGTCATCGAGACCTCGCAAGGCGAAGGCTTGGAGTCAACCGCCGGGAGGATCGCCCGAGCCGCCTGCGGGATAACCCTCGTCGATGGGCTCATCGCGGAGACCGGCACCCTGATTTGCACCTCTGTTGGACCGGGCGACCGGCTGGTCGGGAGTCTGCCTCCGGTGCATCTTGCGATAGCATCAGGTGCGCCGCTCTATCCCGATCTTGCCGCCTATCTGGAAACTGCCGATTCCCACCTCAGTTACACCCTTATCACCGGCCCGTCGCGCACGGCAGACATCGAAAAGCAACTGGTCTTGGGGGCTCACGGGCCGCTCCGGGTGATTCTCTGGAACCCGTGGTGAGGAGACCGGGTTAGTTGTCTTCGGCTTGCCTTGATTGAGCCTGCCTGCTATATTGATAGACTATGAGTCTCCCCAAGCAGGTTAGGTCTTTCCTCATCAGTGCGCCTCTCTATTCATCTTTGGTCGTCCTGGCTGCGATCCTGTTGGTTGGTTGTGCCGATTCGGGCGGGCCTACGGGATCGGGAATCGGGGTGCCAAATGAGGGTCGTCCCGGGTCGGTCGAACTGTCGGTCGATACCTCTCGCTACTATCATATAGAAGGCGTCGGCACCGGTGGAAGTCCGCTCATCTATGCCGGATGGGAAGGGAACCTGATATCGCGAGCGCTCTTCAGATTCCTGCCGCCGGCGGCGCCTGACTCGACGGTGCGGATCGACTCGGCGAGGATTAATCTTGCCTGGAACGGCCTTTACGGCGATGGAGAGTTCCCGCTTCTGACCGCGAGCCTGCTCGACTATTACTGGATCGAGTCTCGGATGCCGGATGTCGACAGCCTGCCGCCGGGTGAGCGGCTGGGAGCGCTGTCGCCAGAGGTATCCGACTCAGGCCGGTGGGAGATTGCTCTACCGCTGGAAAGGGTTCGCGAATGGGTCGCCCGGAGCGACACCTCCCGTGCCGACAGCGGTTTGACGTTCTACATAGTGCCGCGAAGCGGCGGGCAGATGGTGCCGTTCTTTTCACGCAACAGCGCTACCGATACCCTCCGCCCGACACTCCATCTCTTTCGGACCGTCCGTGACAGCGCTCATCTTCCACCGCGCCAGGATACTTTGCGGCTAAGGGCGAGCGACGACCTTTACCTGATCGCCTATGACCGGCGACCGATGGAGCGGCCCGAACCGTCACTGGCGCCGGATCAGATCGTAGTCGCGAGCGGCGTAGTCTGGCGGACGGGATTGTATTTTGACATATCGTCTTTAACAGCCCGCACCGATTCTTTTCACGTAGTCGTCAACTGGGCAGCTCTCACCCTCTTCCGCGATCATAACTCACTAACACGATTTCCGGCTACGCGATCGCTGCTGCCGGTCAGATTCACCGATGACCGCTGGAAGAGCGAATATCCCGACTCGGCCGGATGGGCTTCAATGGTGCTCTTGCCGACGGCTATCGACACGACGCTCGACAGTTTGGTGCTCCCGGTTACTGCGGCGGTTCACCAGTGGGTGCAGACACCTTCGGGCAACTTTGGGCTGGAGTTGCGCTCCGGCATCGAAGGCGGAATGATCGAAGCGATGGCGTTCTACGGACGCGATGCAGACGATGTTGGGAGACGTCCCCGGCTAACGGTTCGATACACGGAGTATCGCCGGTGAAGCGCTTTCCACTTACTATCATAGCAGTTGTCCTTCTTGCCGTGTCGCAAGTGCAGGCCGACTCACCCCTGTCGGCGCTTGGCTACGGTCTCTATCAATCTGCCTCGGGAGCCCGCGACTATGGGGTAGGGACAGCAACCCTCGCCACACCCGATTCATTGACGGTATCGCCCTATGTGCCGGCAACGTGGGGCGGATACCCGCATGCACGCTTCGGAGTCAATCTGAAGTGGGATCGCAACCGCGCCGAGGACGCTTTTGGGAGCGAACTGAGCGACCTCGCCGGGTTTGATGGAGCGGCTCTGGTGCTGCCATTGGGGAAGGAAGTCTATGGCGGCTTGAGCCTTGCGCCGATCACCCGGATGCACTACAAGATCCGGGCCGGGGGCAATGCCGGCTGGAGTCCTGCCGGGTTCCAGCGCGAAGGTCAGGGCGGGATTAGCCAGACGCTCGCGGCGGCGTCGTTCCAGGCGCCGAATGCGATCCGGGTCGGGGTCGGGGTTCGGTTGATCACCGGCAAGATCGAGCGGCTGAGCCGGGTGGACTATACCGGGGCTCCCACCGGGACCATACCCGCTTCATTCACTTTCAGCGACCGTTACCGGGGGGTAGGCGGGCACCTGTCGGCCTTTCGCGATGTCGGGAATTGGACTGCTGCAATAGCGATTGATTCTCCGGTCGAACTCGACATCGAACGGCAACTGGTCGTCAAGAACGGTTCGGCGGTGCAGTCCGACTCGACTTCGAAGCGGCCCTATAAGGCTTATCTGCCGTGGGGCTTGGCGTTCGGATATGGACGCCGCTGGGGTGGACATACCGTTGCGGCATCGATGGCGCTCCAGTTATGGGGTTCGACGGATGCCGAGCCGCAGTTCGACAGGGCTTTCTCGGATGGGCGCAAGTATGCGGTAGGCTGGGAGTGGAAGCCCGACTTTCGGCCGCTCGACCCGTTCTACCGGGGGTTGATCTATCGCGCCGGCGTCTATCGCGCCGAGGACTACGCCCTCACCTCGGGCGGGTGGCAGGCGGTGCGCCATGTCGCAACCGGTGGAGTAGGAATCCCGTTTGCCGGAGGTCGGTCGCGGCTCGACCTCGCGGTCGAAGGCGGCATCGGCGGCGCGGATCGTTCCGACAGCGTCCGGGAGCGCTTCCTGACGCTTAAGGTCTCTTTTCATCATGCCGAACTCTGGTTTGTGCAACGCAAGGGCCGACATTGACCTCTAATCCGATCCTGAACCTCGTCATGCGGACTGTTAAGGCAGGTCCGGTGTTACTAATCCTATTGACGATCGCGCTGCTGCATTCCTGTGCGCCGCTTCCGCCGGTGGAGGAACTTCCCGACCGGTCGGCTCAGGTTGCGTCGCCGCAGGATACCCTTACTGCAGCAGAGCGTGACAGCATCATCCTCGTGACGCGCTCGTTTGCGCACGAACGCTACAAGAATGGCGACTACGAGACGGCTCGCAAGCACTTCCTGACACTGCGATACTACGACCGGGACCACAAGCAGAACTTCTACCGATATTGGGCAGACTGCTTCATCCGGGCCGGAATGCTCGACTCGGCGGTCTATGCCTTTGAAGAGGGAGTCAAGTATTTTCCGGAGGACGAGCATACCCGGGTTGCGCTGGCGATCATGTATCGCAATGAGCGACGTTACGATGAAGCTATAGCGCAGCAATCGGCGGCGGTGCGTCTGAAGCCCGACTCGCTTCGCTATTACCAGGACTTGGAAGCGATCTACGAGGCAGCCGAGCGGTGGGACGACGCTATTGCGACGTTGCAAAGCATGGTAAATCGCTGGCCGGACGACAAGGGGTTGCGCGAGCGGCTCACGAATCTAATACGGTCGCGTCGTTCGCCTGAGGAATACCTCGCCGAACTGAAGCGGTCGCTCGAAGCCGCGCCAGACGATCCCGAACTGCGGCTTCGCTATGCGACCGAACTTTCGTCTCAAGGGATGACGAAGGAAGCGACGGCGGAGATGGAGGAATATCTTAAGGCGAAGCCCGCCGACGCCGGAGTCTGGCGGCAGTTGGGGCATTCCCGGGCGGATCTTGGCGACTGGAACGGGGCGATTGCAGCACTTAGGAAGGCTCTCGATCTGGAGCCGAAGAACGCTTCCGATGCCATAGAAATCAGCCGCAACTACCTGGCATTGAATAATTGGTCCGAAGCGCGAAGGTGGGGAGCGCGAGCGCTCGACCTCGAGCCGGGCAATGGGGTTGCTCTGAACGCAATGGCGGAGGCATACTTTCGGTCGGCGGACGCGGCTTCGGGAGATAACATCAAGTTCAACGACAAACTGGTCTTCGCCATTGCCTACGGGCTTTATCAACGTGCCGCGGTATCGGGTAATCCTCAAGCGCGATCCGATGGCGAACGCGGGATGCGGAGTTTGGTGCAGAGCGAACTGATCCCGTCGAAAGAGGATCGCTTCATGAGCAAAGCGAACCGGCCGACCGGGAAGGCCTACGACTGGATCGATCCCTCGTGGCCGGAAGTGCAGGCGCTCGACAAGTTCCTGAGCGGACTTGACTGAGTGCAGAGTGCGGAATGCTGATTGCAGACAAGATGCTCGATTATGTCAGAGTGAAAGAGTGGCGGGATTCAGCATCAGCATGATTGTCACCATCATCATCAACAACAGATCATAACAAGGTTTGATATGCGGTTTGCGGTAGCATCGGACCATGCCGGCTTTGCGCTAAAGGAATTACTCAAGCAGCGCCTCTTTGAAGAGGGGCACGAGGTGGTCGATTACGGGACTACCAGTGAGCAGCCCTGCGACTACCCCGACTTCGGGCGTCCGGCAGCCGAAGCGGTGGCGCGCGGCAACTGTGACCGGGGTTTGCTCGTCTGTGGCACCGGAATCGGGATGTCAATCGTCGCCAACAAGGTGCCGGGAGTTTATGCAGCGCTCTGCGCGTCGGGAGTTCAGGCTGAGTATGCCCGGCGGCATAACAACGCCAATGTGCTGGTGATGGGCGGCTGGCTGACCGGGCGGCTGCAAGCCGAGGAGATCCTGACGCGGTTCCTCTCAACCGAGTTTGAAGGCGGCCGCCATGCCCGTCGGGTCGGGAAGATCAACGGGAACGGGAAGGGGGGAGGGGGGTAGGGATGGCTTCAAATCTTCCCATAAACATAGATGACTTGATCCGGCAAAGAACGGTTGAGCAACAGCGTGTCGAATACAAGGCAGTGTGGAACGAATGGACAGGGATATCAGTCATTCGTTCTATTTGCGCTTTTGCCAATGATCTTCATAATCTCAATGGCGGGTATATCATAATTGGCATTGAGGAAGAGGATGGGCTGCCTAAATTACCGCCCGTAGGAATTCCAACGAACGATATTGATAGAATACAGAGGGCGATTCGCCAAGGATGTATTCAGATTTCGCCGAACTACTTTCCAATTATATCGCCAGAGTCTTTTATGGGCAAGCATATTTTGGCAATATGGGCGCCCGCTGGAGACAATAGGCCATACGAAGCTCCCGACAAGGACCAACGTGGCAAAGTCTATTATATACGGCTGGCGAGCGAAACCATTGTGGCAAAAGGTGATATTAGACGTCAACTCCTCGAATCCGCAGCAAAGATTCCATTTGATGCCCGACGGAGTCTTACCGCAAATATGGATGATGTCTCCGGGCATTTACTTAAAGAGTTTCTTGATGACATAGGCAGCCACCTGACGGAGGGTGATTATGCAGATGACGTGCTTTTTGAGAAATTACGCTTGAGTGTGAAAATAAATTCACACATGGTCCCCAGAAATGCTGGAGTATTGTTCTTTGCACGTGAACCACAAGCACATTTCCCAACTGCTATCATTGAGGTGGTTCAGTTTGGAGATGACGCAGGAGGAGATTTGATTGAAGAAAGGAGATTCGCAGGAACGCTCAAAGAACAACTGCTTGCATGTATCAGTTATCTTGAATCAATAGGTGGTGGAGTTACTATAAGAAAGAGAAGTGATCGACCTGAATCTGACCGCACCGTAGCCTATCCCTTTGAGGCAATTCGCGAAGCAGTTGTCAATGCGGTCTATCATCGGGGATATGATTCCAATTATGATCCCATAAAGGTATATCTCTATCCAAATAGGATGCAGATTACGAGTTACCCAGGGCCGGTTTCAGGACTTGAATTAAGTCATCTTAAGAGCGGTGACTTTCCAGCGCCTCCAGCACGCAATCGACTAATCGGCGAGATTCTAAAGGATCTACGTTTGGCGGAAATGCGAGGCACTGGTTTGCCCAAGATCAGCAGACGAATGCTTGAGAATGGCTCCCCAAGTCCGATTTTTGATTTCGACGAAAGTAGATTTTACTTTCGGATAATACTACCTGTTCACCCTACGTTCGGCGCTATTCTGGCTTCAAGAGAAGCCGCCAAGTTCTGGGCGCTTGGGGATCGGGATAATGCTATGAGAGTGTTGAGGCAGGCATTAGAGACCAATCCCGGGGTTGGCACAATTGCGGCTCAATTAGTTGAGTTCGCCTTAAGTATGCAGGAATGGGAGACAGTCAAGGAAGTATGGAATAACTTTCTTGAAGCAGGCAGGAAGAGTGACTTTTCAATAATAGCTTTGGCTGTCGCGCGCGCCCTTATTCATCAGGGAAAGGTATTGGAAGCGCGTAAGGTCTTAAATGCCATTCCGTCGGATAGGAGCCTAAGTGAAATGGTTGAAAGAGCCATTCTGCATCGGCAATCGGGCAACATCGAAGAAGCGCATCGGATTCTGTCCCAAGCCTATGAACAAAGACCAGATGATCCGAAGATTGTGCATGAGTATGCTCAGGCCAAGACAAGATTGGCAAGGAAGATAAGACCTACTTCGACCGGTTCAATTGAAACCAAGAAAAGAATAACACGAGAGGCGGTTGAATTGTTGCATAGAGCCATTGCTCTTGCGGATTCACCCGGTCGGCTCGCTTATTGCTGGTTTGATCTGGCAAAATCACTTGGCTGGTTGCGGGAGCCTGCCGCTGAGATAGAGG
>VGIQ01000018.1 GCA_016867835.1 Calditrichota bacterium
GTAAGCCGGTGTCAGGGCAATCACCGGCCTGTCGCCGTGTGTGCCCCAGCGCGCTTGCATGATGTCGGACTGACCCAACTGGGTCGGCAGTCCGGTCGATGGCCCACCCCGCATCACATTGACGACGACGCAGGGCGCCTCGACCATATTGGCAAAGCCGATGTTCTCCTGCTTGAGGGAGAATCCGGGGCCGCTGGTCGCGGTCATCACCTTTAGTCCGGCGATAGAGGCGCCGATTACGGCGCCCATAGCCGCGATTTCGTCTTCCATCTGGATGAACTTCCCCCCCACCTGGGGAAGCCGCCTGGCCATCGTATGCGCAACCTCTGAGGAGGGCGTGATGGGGTATCCGGCAAAGAACCTGCAGCCGGCGGCTATTGCAGCCTCGGCAATGACCTCGTTGCCGGGCATAAAGGCTATTCGTACAGCAGGACTTTCTGATCTATCCAACGGTAGACTTCTCCACGGCTTTAGCCTGCTTCTTAAGGTTATGCACCTCGATGGCGAAGTCGGGGCATTCGAGTTCGCAAAGCATGCAGGCATTACAGGCTTCCATATCGACAACTTCGACCATCAACCCCTCCCAACGGTCGGGCGTGACGATCATTTGAAGGACGTCTTTGGGGCAGACTTCCGCGCAAATCTCGCAGCCTTTGCAAAGGTGCCGGTGAATGACGATAGCGATTCCGCCCTCTTGATTCCGGGTGGTCCGGGAGTCCTGGGTGCGTTGTTCGCCTTCCTCGTGGCCATCCCGCCGGATGGAACCGGCGGTTTGATTCGACATTAGAAGTGTTCTCTTTATTTCAATCTCTTGGAAGACGGATAAGAGTCTTCCATTGGGGTGGGATGAATCCCGCTCTCCAAGTCGCCAATTTACTATTCGACTCTAAGTCCGGTCGAACCAGTGGTTCTGTTTAGCGCACTCAGCATTGCCCGGCCAATTTCTGCAGGACTCTCGGCAACTTCGGCTCCGGCTGCGCGGAGGGCAGCGATCTTATCGGCAGCAGTCCCCTTTCCACCGGCAATGATCGCTCCGGCGTGCCCCATTCGCCGTCCCGGAGGTGCCGTCCGGCCGGCTATGAAAGCCGCAACCGGCTTGCGCATCGACCGGCCGATGAACTCAGCCGCCCTCTCCTCGGCACTGCCGCCTATTTCCCCGATCATCACCACTCCATCGGTATCCGGGTCGTCATTGAAGAGTTCCAACAGGTCGGTGAACGACGTGCCGACGATTGGATCGCCTCCAATGCCGACGCAGGTCGATTGCCCCAGACCGAGGGTCGTCAACTGATTGACTGCCTCATAGGTGAGCGTTCCGGACCGGGAGATGAGACCGATCCGACCTTCCTTATGAATAAAGGCGGGCATTATCCCGACCTTGGCCTTGCCGGGGGAGATAATTCCGGGGCAATTCGGCCCGATAAGCCGCACCGGTAGGTGCTTGATATGATGCCAGACCAGGAGCATATCGCGCGCCGGTATGCCCTCGGTGATGCAGACGACCAACCTTATTCCAGCATCAGCGGCTTCGATGATCGCATCCGCGGCGTAGGGCGGTGGAACGAAGATCACCGAAGTATCGGCTCCCTGCTGCCGGACAGCCTCTTCGACGCTTTCGAACACGGGGATTTCGAGGTGTGTTGTTCCGCCTTTGCCGGGGGTAATCCCTCCGACAATCCGGGTGCCGTAGGCGAGCATCTGCTCGGTATGAAAGGTCCCTTCGCCGCCGGTGATGCCCTGAACGACGACGCGGGAAGCGGTATTAAGCAGGATGCTCATTCATGCTCTCCCTTCCACAGACTTGGCCGCCGCCACAACCTTCCTCGCCCCATCCTCGAAGTCGTCCGCAACGATGAACTTCAGCGGTGACTCACGCAACATCTGTGCCGCAAGGTCGGCATTCGTTCCGGCCAGTCGGACGACTACTGGAACCGAAACCTTCAAGTCGGTCAGCGCGTCGATAATACCCTGAGCCACCCGGTCACACCGGACGATGCCGCCGAAGATATTGATCAGAACGGCTTTGACATTGGGATCCCGGACAATGATGCTGAAGCCGGCTTTGACCGTCTCGGCCTTGGCACCGCCCCCCACATCGAGAAAGTTGGCCGGTTCGCCGCCCGCCAGTTTAATGATGTCCATTGTTGCCATTGCCAGCCCGGCGCCGTTAACCATACAGCCAACGTTGCCGTTCAGTTTGATATAGTTGAGGTTGAACTCCGACGCCTCAATCTCGGCAGGCTCCTCTTCGTCAAGATCGCGCAGTTCTAATATGTCGGAATGGCGGTCGAGGGCATTATCGTCGAAGTTGAACTTGGCATCGAGTGCCAGCACTTCACCCGAATCTGTGACTACAAGCGGATTGATCTCAGCCAGCGAGGCGTCGCACTCCCGATAGGCACGGTAGAGCCCGCTCAGAAATGCGGATCCGGCTTTGGCTTGGGCGCCAGATAGACCTAACGTCGTCGTCATCTTGCGCAATTGAAAGGGCCTCAACCCGGTCAAAGGGTCGATTCGGGTCTTGAGGATCTTCTCCGGTGTCTTGGCAGCGACCTTTTCGATCTCGACGCCTCCTTCGGTGGAGACCATAATGACATCACAGGCGCTCTCCCGATCGAGCACTACACCGGCGTAAAGTTCACGGCTGATAACAGCGCCCTCTTCGATCAACAGCCGTTTGACGATACGCCCTTCAGGCCCGGTCTGATGCGTAACGAGGCGCATACCGAGCATATTCTGGGCAATCTGACGCACCTCATCGGGAGATTTGGCGACTTTGACACCGCCGCCCTTGCCGCGCCCACCGGCGTGAATCTGCGCCTTAACGACGACGGTTCCACCACCCAGTTGGAGTGCGGCTTGGACCGCCTCATCCGGTGTGAAAGCGGGCAATCCGTCCGGAACCGCTGCACCGAAACGGCGAAGGATCCCTTTGCCCTGATACTCGTGAATCTTCATTGTAGAAGTTGTACATCCCCTTGGGTTTCTTATAGGAGGAACTTAAGGCACAATCTCCGTGCCGCAACGACCGGCCAGTGCCTTCTGAATCTCGCCCAGCGCACAAATGATGGCGCGTTCGCCTCCGCGCTCGACGAATTGGATCGCAGCCTCGACCTTTGGTCCCATCGATCCGGGAGGGAATTGGCCGCTTGCCATGTGGCGTCGGGCTTCACCGATGCGCATTATGGCTAAAGGTTCGGAACGGTCGGTGCCGTAGTTTAGCGAAACGCACTTGACATTTGTGACGATGATCAGTTCATCGGCTTCGATGTCGGTGGCGAGCACTGCAGCGGCACGATCCTTATCGACGACGGCGTCGATGCCTTCGAGACCCAATTCGGGATCGCGATAGACCGGAATGCCACCTCCTCCGGCGGCAATCACAACCACCCCCGACTGCACCAACTCCCTTAATGCACGCCGATTGACGATTGCCAGTGGCAATGGAGAGCCGACGACCCGACGCCACTTGCCTCCGTTGCCGTAGGGTTTCATCGTCCAGCCTTCTTCACGGATGAAACTGCCGGCTGCGGTCTCATCATAGATTTGACCGATGAACTTGGTCGGTTCAGCCAGGGCGGGATCATCGCGACTGACGATCACCTGGGTTATTACAGTCATTACCTGCCGATTGATTCCCTCCCGAGCCAGCCGATTTTGAAGTGACTGCTCGATCATATAACCCATAGAGCCTTCGGTATCGGCGACGAGGACTCCGAGCGGCACCGGCGGCAGTTCGCTGCCCGCCAGTTCGACACGCCTTAGTGCTGCGCCGACCTGTGGACCATTGCCGTGGGTTATAGCGAGATTGAACCCGCGCTGAAGCAAATCGACGATCCCGCCAAGGCTCTCGCGCGTGTGCCGGAATTGTGCGGCAATCGTCCCTGCCTCGCCGGGCGGCGAGAGGGCGTTTCCGCCAAGTGCGACGACGGCGCAACGTGGGCGGGGAGTAGAGCGCATTTGAACGCCTGCCGGACTTAAAGGACTGGTCAGATCAAAGGTAAGCGGCCAAGGCGTCGGTGAGAGTAGGCTGGCCTATCTCCTGAAGGTCGTAGGTTACACGCACGGTCGGCTTTTCGATGTCTATTATCCGACGCAGGTCGATAGGCGTTCCGATAATGACGACATCGGCGTCGGATCCGTTTATCGTTGCAGCCAGATCGTCCATCTGCTGACGGCTGTAGCCCATTGCCGGGAGAACCGGCCCGATATCAGGATAGGTGGCAAAGGTATCAAGAAGAGTCCCCACCAGAAACGCACGGGGATCGACCAGATCGACCGCGCCGAACTTGTGAGCAGCGACGACACCGGCACCGAAGGTCATCTCACCGTGGGTCACGGTCGGCCCATCCTCCACCACCAGCGCCCGCATTCCCCGGATGGCGCTGGCGTTCTCAACGTTGATAGGCGATGCCGCATCTATTACTATTGCAGCAGGATTGGCGCTTCGAATGTTGTCGCGCACTTCCTCGATATCCTCGGGATCGGCCGACTCGATCTTATTGATGACAACGACATCCGCGCGTCGAAGATTAACTTCGCCCGGATGATACCCGACTTCGTGGCCGGGGCGAAGCGGATCGACGACGGTGATATGAAGATTGGGCTGATAGAACGGCAGGTCGTTGTTACCGCCGTCCCAGAGGATGATGTCGGCTTCCTGCTCGACCTGCTTCAGAATGGCCTCGTAATCAATGCCGGCATAGACGATCATCCCTCGCACCAGATGCGGTTCATATTCCTCCATCTCTTCGATGGTGCATTGTTGACGCTCGAGGTCTTCAATGGCTGCGAACCGCTGAACTCGCTGCCTAACCAGATCTCCATACGGCATCGGATGCCGCACCACGGCGACCTTTCTCCCGGCACCAGCGAGCAACGCTGCAACGCGTCGGGTAGTCTGGCTCTTGCCGCAGCCGGTCCGGACGGCCGTTACGGCAATGACCGGCTTGCGCGACTTTAGCATCGTAGCCGAAGGCCCAAGCAGAGTGAAGTTGGCTCCGGCAGCCAGCACGCGTGCGCCCTTGTTCATCAAGTGCTGATACGAGATGTCGCTATAGGAGAAATAGACGTCTGCGACGCTTGCGCGTTCAATAAGGCGGGTCAAGTCGTCTTCCGGGACGATGGGGATTCCCTTCGGATAATCGGTTCCGGCCAGTTCCGAGGGATAAAGGCGGTCGTCGATGTCGGGTATCTGAGCCGCGGTGAAAGCGACGACGCGGACATCGGAACGGCCCCTGAAGACCGTGTTGAAGTTGTGGAAGTCGCGACCGGCGGCTCCCATGATGACTATTTGTCGGGGTTCCATTGCCTGCTGCTAATTGTTCGCTGGACTGGAATGTAAGACTGAAATATAGGCAACTCTTTTAAGACGGGCAACCGAAGGGATGGCTTTGCGGTTCGCTATCGCCATTTGGAGGCACGAAAAAGGGGTGCAAGTCTTCACTCGCACCCCTTGGCATTGCGAAACAGTAGAAGTTCGTTATCGCAGAAACAGGATGCTTTGCCAGCGCACTGCGGACGGAGTCGTCAGCCGCACCAAATAGAGTCCGGTAGCAAGGTCATCGGCTGCAACGGTCAATTGACCGTTCGAGGTCGTTGCAGGCAGGGAGAATCTATGCACCCGTCGTCCCGATGGATCGTAAAGCGCAATCTCAAAGGGAATTCCAAAGGGCACAGCGTAGTCAAGGCGGGTCGTGGCGTTAAAGGGATTCGGATAGGCCGTGGTCAGTAACAGGTTATTCGGGAGGATGCGTCCGCCCGGCTCGATGACAGCCTGAATGCTGTCGTTTGCTACGATGGCTCTCAGCGCAAAGTTGAAGCCTCGTCTTGGCCCGCCGAAGGAGATTTCGATCAGTTTCTTCCAGGACTCGTCAGGACCACTCCAGAGTCCACTCCGGTCCGACTCGCGAAACCGCCCGTCATCCACAAAGAAAGATAGCAGGTCGCCCTCATTCTCATCCGCCACAAGTTCAAAGACAAGGTGGAAGTCAATGGAGTCGTTGTAAGATATCCCTAATGACCGCAAGTCGATGAAGTTAAAGATCATCTGACGCCAACTGGGGCTGAAGGTCAACTGCTCGTAAGGGACATAGATTGAGTCGATAGCATCGACCGGATACCCGGGTTCGTCGTTTTCATTGGCGCCACTCTCATAAACGATGACCCGGCAGTTTGGGGTGCCTATGGTATCGCCATTATGGTTCGGCCCAACGGCATAAAAGGCAGCCAGAGCGCCAACGAGCCGGAAGGGATGAAAGGGCGGTGAGAAGCGGACGTTGTAGTAGTGATCTCCGGCATCATTGGGGATGTCGATGGCCGAGTAGCCGCCCTGGGCGTAGTCGTGAAAGAGGGTGTCATTCTCGTCGGCTCCAGCAGGACGCGGCATATTGGGCATCGACACCAGGCCATTTCCTTCCGCCGGTCGCAAGACGCGACCGGAGGCAAAAGCCGCTAACTGCATACCTCCCAGGATGCAGAGCGTTAGGGCTAAACGCTTCACTGCCTTTCCTCCACTGCCACCGGTTGCAACTTAGGCCTGACGATGTTAAACGTCAACTCGCCGCGCCGGACGCCAACTCCAATCTGCGAGCCGGGAGGGAGTTGTTCCCGCAACATCTCATCGGCGAGCGGGTCTTCCAACATACGCTGCAATGCCCTTCGCAAGGTCCGGGCGCCGGTCTCACTGCTGAAGCCCTCTTCGGCGATGGCCTCCCTGGCTGCAGGTGATACCTTCAAGTCCAGCCCCTGGTCGCGAAGTTTGGCTGAAACCTCACTTAGATAGACATCGAGGATATGAAGTATCTCGGGACGACCGAGCGGATGAAATACGATTACTTCATCGACCCGGTTAAGAAACTCAGGACGGAAGATGTCCTTCATGATGCCCGTCATTCTCTCCGACATGCGGGCAAAGTCAACATCAGCCTTCTTGCCGAATTCACCGAAACCGAAGTCGTGCGATTTGGAAGCCTCCCGGGTGCCGAGATTGGAGGTCATTATCAAGATCGTGTTCTTAAAGTCAACCTGCCGACCGCTGCCGTCGGTCAGAAGCCCGGCGTCGAGCACTTGCAAGAGGAGGTTGAAGACATCGGGATGAGCCTTCTCGATTTCGTCGAGCAGGACGACCGAGTAAGGCTTCCGGCGAACGCGCTCGGTCAACTGACCGCCTTCATCGTAGCCGACATAACCCGGAGGCGCACCGATCAGGCGGGAGACGTTGAACTTCTCCATATACTCCGACATATCGATCCGTATGAGCGACTTCGGGTCTTCAAACAGGAATTCGGCAAGGACCCGAGCGGTCTCAGTCTTCCCTACTCCGGAAGGACCAAGGAATATAAATGAACCTATCGGCCGATTGCGAAGATTGAGCCCGGTGCGGTTGCGGCGTATGGCTTTGGCAATGGCGTTGATCGCTTTCGACTGCCCGATAATTTTGCGTCCGATTTCGCCTTCGATCTTGAGCAAACGCGCAGATTCCGTCACAACGACCCTTGTAACCGGAATACCGGTCATCATCGCCACGATTTCCGCCACCTGGTCGGCGTCTATCTGAACCGGCTTTTCACGCGTTACTTTCTCCCACTCATCGCGCTCGAAGGTCAATTGCTCGTCGAGCCGTTTCTTGCGGTCGCGGATCTGTGCCGCCAGTTCGTACTCCTGCCGGCGGACATAATCCTCCTTTAACTTCCGGAGCCGCTCCGACTCACGTTCGAGGTCGCGGATGTTCTCCGGGACCGTGATGTGAGTAAGTCGGGCGCGGGAACCGGTTTCGTCGATGACGTCGAGGGCTTTATCAGGTAAAAAGCGATCAGTGATATAGCGGTCGGCAAGGGTTACCGCAGCACGAATCGCTTCGGGAGTATAGACGACGTTGTGGTGATGCTCGTAGCGCGACTTGAGTCCGCTTAAGATGGCAATGGTCTCTTCGACTGTTGGGGGATCGACCAGTACCTTTTGGAAGCGCCGCTCGAGGGCGCCGTCTTTTTCGACATACTGCCGGTATTCGTTCAGCGTCGTCGCGCCGATGCACTGCAGTTCACCGCGCGCCAGCGCCGGCTTGAACATATTTGAAGCGTCGAGCGATCCGGACGCCGATCCAGCCCCGACGATGGTGTGGAGTTCGTCGAGGAAGATGATGATGTGAGAGTTCTTTTCGAGTTCGTTGATGATAGCCTTTAGGCGTTCCTCGAACTGCCCCCGATACTTCGTCCCGGCGACAAGAGCGCCCAGATCCAAGACCACAACGCGCTTGTTGAAGAGCATTGGGGAGACCTTTTGCTCGTGGATGCGTAGCGCCAGACCTTCGACGATGGCAGTCTTCCCGACGCCCGGATCGCCGATCAGGACGGGGTTGTTTTTCTTGCGCCGGGAGAGAATCTGAGCGACGCGCTCGATCTCTCGCTCGCGTCCGATGATAGGATCGAGTTTGCCGGACTGGGCCAGACGGGTCAGATCGCGGCTGTAATGGTCGAGCACTGGTGTTTTGCTCTTCTCAACCGGAGCCGCCGTCTCCGTCTTGCCGGTTGAGTGTCCGCCGCTCTCGCGCAAGATGTTATCAAGTTCGCCCTTGATGGCATCGTAGGAGAGATTGAATCCCATCAAAATCTGTCCAGCGAGGCCGTCATCGTCCTTGGCCAGGGAGAGGAGAAGATGCTCCGTCCCGATGACATCGTTGTGATAATTCTTGACTTCGAGATAAGCCAATTTGAGCACTCTCTCAACGCGCTTGGTGAAGGGGATATTGCCCAACTTGAGCGTCGTCGAGGATGCTCCGGCGGTTTCCTCGATCGCCTCCCGCAGTTCGTCCGGGTCGCAGCCAAGGTTTTGAATGATGCGAATCGCCATGCCTTCACCGAGCCGAAGCATTCCCAGCAGGAGATGCTCGGTGCCGATGGCGTCATGGCCTAATCTAAGTGCTTCGTCGCGTGCATATTGAAGCACTTGTTGAACCCGGAAGGAGAACTTATTGGTCATTACTGAAGTTCTGGTGAAATCTCAACCGCTCGCAAGCGATGGAAGTGAGTGAACCGGATCGAGGGCATTGTATAGTAGTCAATATAGTGCCTTCGCCGGCTTCTGTCAAGCGTGAAGAACAACCCCACTCAGCCTGCCATCTCGCAGTTCAAGTATGCGCTTCGCTGCTTTGGCCATCTCGTGATTATGTGTAGCGACGATCAGGCCTGCATGATGGTTCGCGGCAACCGACCAGAGCAGATCTTGCATCTGAAGAGAAGACTCCTGGTCGAGGTTGCCGGTTGGTTCGTCGGCCAGAATGAGACGAGGATTATTGACGAGCGCACGTGCGAGGGCGACCCGCTGGCGTTCGCCTCCGGATAGTTCACCGGGTCGATGAATCGTCCGGTGCTCAAGGCCAACCTGCTGCAGCAGATCGGATGCTCGCTCCCGGGCAGTTGACTTGTCGAGGCCGTTCATCAGCGCCGGTATCATCACATTCTCAACGGCGCTGAATTCGGGAAGGAGATGATGAAACTGAAATATGAACCCGATAGATTTGAGGCGAAGTGCCGCGCGTTGTTGTTCGCCAATGTCATCAAGAAAACTTCCGTCGAACTTCACCTGACCGGCCGAAGCGCGCTCAAGCAGGCCGATGATATGAAGCAGCGTGGACTTGCCGGACCCGGAAGGGCCAATGATCGCTACTGACTCCGACTCTGTGAGCGTCAGGTCAACATTGCGGAGGACCTCTATGCGGCTGCCATTGAGGTCGAACGTCTTGCTGATGCCGATGGCTTCTATAATGATTTTCGGCATACAGAGCCCGGTGCTTAAGCCGGTTCCCTCTCGAGATAGTGGATGTTGGGCAGGTGACGATAGCGCCCGGCGTAGTCGATGCCGTGGCCTACTATGAATCGATTGGGGACTTCAAACCCGATATAGTCGATCGGGACGTCAGGTTCACGGGGAATGTCTTTGCGCAAGAGCACGGTAGTGCGCAGACTGAGCGGCGACTTGGCTGCCAGTCGCCGCTGCAACTCGATTAGCGTCAGACCGGTGTCGAGGATGTCGTCTATTAACAGGACGTGACTGCCGGCGAGGTCACCGGTAGTGTCGAGTTGAAGGGATATCTTGCCACTCGATTGGTCGTCGACGCCGTAACTTGCCGCTCGCATGAACTCAACTTGAACTTCGAGCCCAAACTCTGCCAGACGTTGCACCAGATTGCTGCCGAAAAGGAACGCGCCTTTGAGGATAATAACCGCTACCACCGGACAACCATTCAAGTCGCGCGCAATGGCTGCAGCCAGTTCATAGGTGCGGTGGCGGACTTGCAGATTAGTGAGCAGGGGAAGTGAGAGCCGGGCAGGTGTGTTCACCGGAAGTTACCGTGACAGTCCAGCAAGAGGCCTCCGGCGAAATCGAATAGCGTCAAAACGCCGGTCAGTTGCAGGTGCTGCAGGTTCCGGTCGAGCAACATCCGCAAGATGAGCCGGCTCCTTCCGACAACATCTCAACCTTGCCGCCCGATGAAAAAGCGCCTACGCGGGAGACCGCCTTGGTGAGGAACTGCGAACCGCATTCAGGGCAGGCTACACCGGCGGACTTCCAGTCATAGGGTGAGAGTCGCTCGAAAGCCTCGCCGCAGTGGTCGCAAATGAAATCGTAGATGGGCATTTGTATATCCGAAATGGTGAGATGCCGGAACCAAGGCATCATATAATAATACGCTATTAGTCCGCGGTGTCAAAAGGAGGGCAAGGGCAAAGTGACACTGCCTCCTAAAATCTACTCGGGCCGGGCATAGAATTCAGCCAGGACACTGGTCTGATCCTTAACCGGCGACTCACTGCCCAGGAACGTCCGCGGGCGCTCCGAACCGAGCGGAACAAGTATCAACCCGCCCCGCACTCGCTTGGGAAGCTGGGTCCCATGGATGCGTCCATCGAATAGCGTCTGAAAGAAATGGAGATACTCCACAATCCATTCGCGGTAACCTGCGTCGAGCGAGTCCGCAAGTCCGACAAAGGTGAGCCCCGAAGTGCCTTTGGCGAGCACCGCTTGCAGTTCGACGGCATTGAGAGGGTAGCCTTTGAGAACCGGAACGGCTCCAAACTGCCCGTCTGCCATTACCCACTTTCGTCTATCGGGAAGAAAGGCCTCTACTACGACATGGACCGCGCCGATGCGGCGACTTTCGACATCCAAAGGCATGAGGTCGATCACCCTCGCCCTGATTCCAACACTGTTGAGACAGCCCGCAAGGACGAAAGAATACTCCAGACAGGCAAATCGTTCGCCGCGGGAAGCCCGATCGAGAATAGCCAACGGATCGGCTTTTTGCGGACGAGCCTCCCTGCTATGCACCCAGCGCAATGAGACCCACCTGGCAAGCCGTTCCACCCGCTCGAGGTCACTGCGCGCACCAGCAATCACCCCTTCGAGAGCATACTGCTCGCGCAACTGAGTCAAGATAGGATTATGAAACTTGTTGAAGTAGAAGCGATAGGACTTACGAGCTGGTCCGAAGTCCCAGAGGAGGTTGGGCGCCCCGGATGCACCGGCTTGAATTGGAAGCAGCGACAGCATCAGCAATGCGACAAGCGCAGGAGGGTTCATTCGGGACATTGGATGATCCAGTTGGCAGCGCAGTGAGGTCCGAAGTGTTTCTTTCTGCAAGGTGAGCCATACATGATCCGCCGGTATGGTCACCCGAGCCGGCTCGAGCCGGCCTACAATTTGATACCCTAATATACTAAACTAAATCGCAAAATGAAACCCTTGTTCACAGGCAATGCGCTTCCCATTCGCAGTTTGAGGCTGCTGGAACTGCCTTGTCTGATGCCCATTAGATCGACGGAATTGCCGCGACGGATGAAGAAGTCCACTTGTGTTGCGAGGTATGATATAACCGCCACTGAGCCGAATGCCCAGGCAATCTTGAATCTCTCGTTGTAAGACTCGTAGCGGCTGTTGATGATACCCTCATCACGGGACTTGAGGTAGTCCTCTCTGGCGCTGGACGCCTCCTGCGAGGCTATTATTGCCCCTATGGCCAGACTAACTGTCGCAGCGCCATACCAGTAGCCCCGGTAGTCACCTTCATAGATGTGTCCCCAACCAGGCAAGATGAGCGACCGCCATGCGCCCGGTTGTTGATGGCTTTTTGCCGGTGGAATTGAAAGGGAGTCTAGTCGAGTGATGCCGGACGTATCGACGGTGGACTGCTCACTGCGGGCAGTCGAATAGAGTCGCCAAACCGGTGGAGGAAGGTCGCTCTGGCGGTGAACCATCCCGGGGTAATAGAGTAGCGCCTGCCGCATCGCCAGCATTGCGACGACCTCCCGCCCCCGCATAGCCTCGACGCTTGCAAGAGCGAAATAGACGCGGCCCCGCTCTATCGAGGTCGTGGTATCTGATAACTCAACCTGTCGGGCGATCTTCTCGACGGCAGTAAAATCGCCGCTCAGAAAAGCTTGCCACGCATCATCGCCCGGACCGGCAGTACAAGTTGCAGCAAGCGCAAGAGCCAGTAAGGTCGCCAGTCGAAGGATCATCGGAGAACGACAAATACGCCGCTGCGGATACGACGATCGGTCGTCTCGAAGCGATATAGATAGGCTCCACCGGGGGGAAGACTTTCGGGTAACAACCAGACATTGGATGTTCGGTCCGGGACGCCGCCGGCAATAAGCCTGCCGCTTAGATCGTAGATGCCTATGGTTATGGTCCCCTGCGGGACGGTTAAACGGGAACCACGCCAGGCTGGATTGGGAAAGACACCGGGCAGTTTGTGCTGACTTCGGCCTGGAGCATCGTCGTCAGAAACTGCCGTCGGTTCGTAGAAGACCTCTACCTCGGACATCCCGATACGATTCTCCCGCATAAAGCGTCCGCCGCCGATGGCATAGAGCCGCCCTTTCGCCTGTAGAAGACTGAATTCTACCCGGGGACTACGCATTTCTGGAAGTTCGATCCAGCGCTCCAGACCGAAGTGAAATCCGATGACTGCAGCGCTGACAGGATTGTGCATCATCGCTCCACCGGCTACGACGAGCATAGTGTCGCCGGAGACGTCGGCAGACAACTCCCCGCGCGGTTCCGGCAGACGCATGGCAGGAACCTCGTGCCAGTTGCCTTCGCGGAATATCTCGACCCTATCGAGCAGCCCCAGATAAATGCCACCGACGATCCAGATCGCGCCGTCCCGGGCGAATCCGAAATTGCTTGACGGGTGATTGAGCGCCGGTCCTCCCTCCCACTCGTTATTGGCAGTATCCCACCAGAGGACTTCACGGGGATATTGCTGGCGGTCGGCAACACCTCCGGCCAACATCACCCGACGTCCCACGAGTACGGTTCCGAAAGCCCGTCGAGCGCCCGGCATCCGGCCCACGGTATCATAAGCGTTACGGCGAATGTTGTAACGAAACACGACAACGTTGGGACCGTTTTCGCTTAGACCGCCGAAGAGTAAAATTGACTCGCCAACACGAACAGCAGATGCCTGATAAAGCGCCACCGGAAGCGGCGCAAGGTCCTCCCAGGCATCATCGTCCGGGATATAAACCTCGGCGGTTGCCGTCAATCCCATGCGTGGCATCATCGCCGCTCCCCCAAACACATAGAGCCGTTCGCCGTCAGTCGCTGCCGCAAACCCCATTCGCCCCTGCTTCATAGAGGCGACCTCGTGCCACGAAGGCGATGCTTCTGCACTGCGAAGTACCACTGCCAGCGCTGCCAAAACACATCCGGACAATACTGTTCGAACGAGAGCGGACGTCTGGCAGGATTCCGATTTAAGTGATATTCCAATCATTTGCCACTCTCCCGATTGAGATTAGTAGCAATCATTGTGCCGGAAGGCAAGTCAACCCTAATCAGAAGGTGCTCTCCGGCATTGGCACCGATAACGTCAGACCACTCGGCATAGTCAGGATGGCGGACCACCAGGAGGTGTGCCCCGGGAAGGAGATTGGCCGGCATCTCACGGGGCAGCAAGCCGAGCGAATCGCCATCGATCCATAGGACACCCCAAGGATTTGCCGCAATGGTCAGGGCCATAGTCTCGGCCGCAAAGTCGATCTCCAGATTGGCGTCCTGCCTGCTGTTAACCTGAATCGAACGCTCGATCGATGGGTAGTTAGGATGAGTGAAGTGAAGGCGATATCGGCCGGGCATAAGTTTGATCTGCGTTAATGGCGTCAATCCGAGGAGACTGTCGTCCAGCGAGACTTCCGCCCATGGCAAAGCCGTGATACGTAAAGTGCCGGTTTGCATTAAGGGTGTTGTAGTATCATCCTTATCCAATGACTTCTCATCTGTGTGAGGGGTTAATGGCTGCGCCTGAGGCAAAGGCGCACCTTCGGCACTCCTCTCGGGGAGGTTTGTGGGACTTAAGTTAGAAGTTAGAGGCGGCTGGGACTGGAAGGAGTCCGTCCTATTCACCAAGGCCTCAGACTGTTCGGAAGATGGCACATTGTCTCTTCCTTTCCAGGTCAGTGCCGATATAACCATTGCCAATATTGCGAGCACACCGGATCCGATAAGCACAAGGCGCTGCGAAATTGTCCGTGACTTCGGTTGTTCCGGGGGCTTGAGTGTAGAGGCGACGGGTGGATGTGGGTATTCAACAATAGGGAGGTCACCATTGCCGTTGCTATTCAACGCAAGGCTCTGGAGGGCAATCTCAGCATCGGCGGGGCGCCGGACGGGGTCGCGCTCGAGAAGCAGGTCGATTAGGTTTGCCAGTTTAGGGTCTATTGCCGGATTCTGACCAAGCGGCTGAAGGCTCCGCCGGCGAATCAAATCGAGACTCGCCATTGGATCGGGGGCGTGATAAGGGTTGGTGCCGGTCAACGCTTCATAGAGAACGACTCCGAGGCCATAGAGGTCGGACACCGGAGCGGCAACTTCTCCCTCGAGTAGTTCGGGCGCAAGATAGGCGGGCGAGCCGACAATAGCGCCGTGGCTGGTAAGAGCACTTTGTTCGCCAAAGCCGGCAAGCGAGAAGTCTGCAAGTTTGATGCGCCCCTCGCGATCGAGCAGAATGTTATCCGGCTTAAGGTCGCGATGCACCAAACCGGCACGGTGCACAGCCGCCAGACCAGCAAGGGTTTCGCGCCCGATGCGGAGCACTTCGTGCTGAGGAAGTGGTCCTTCCGCAATAAGATCGCCCAACGTGCGACCATCAATCCACTCGAGGGCGAGGTAAGCCAGTCCCTCCTCGACCCCGGAGTCGAAGATGCGAACGATGTTGGGGTGGTCGAGCCGCGCCACGGCCTGGCCTTCCCGACGAAAGCGCTCGACTAACTCGGTGTCCCGGGACCACTGGGGGTGGATGACCTTCAGCAGGACCTTGCGATCAAGGCTCTTCTGCCAGGCTGGATAAGCCGTTGCAATCTGCCCGACGTGGATCGGGGATTCGATCTCAAAGCGGTCGGTCAGCGCCATACTCTACCCTGTCAAGCGCGTTCGGGGGTGTCGCGCAGATCGCAATTCCCATCATCATCATCGGGATCATCTTCAACATCATCATCTTCATCCCCACGCCACCTGACAAGCGATTTTTGCAGGTATCGACGGCTTACCCCCAGGATTCGCGCAGCTTCACTACGATTACCTCCAACCGATTGCAATACCTTAAGGATATGCGCTTTGATCGCTTCGTCGAGACTCGCTTGCTCGTGAGCGAGAGACTGGTCAAGGCGGTCGCCCTTGGGGAGGTCTATCTCTTCAGGTTCGATGATATCGCCCGCCGCAAGGACGGCTGCACGCGCCAGGACGTTTTCCAATTCGCGCACGTTGCCGGGCCAGTCGTAGGATTGCAGCCGGGAGAGCGATGCTGCGCTGAGTCGTCGCGGCGGCTGCCCGGTTCGATGTGCAATCCGGGCCAGGGTGTAAGCCGAGAGCAACGCCAGATCGCCTTCGCGAGTCCGCAACGGCGGGACTTCGATGCGCAGCACATTGAGCCGGTAGTAAAGGTCTTCTCTGAATCTACCGGCCGCAATTTCTCCTTCAAGCGACTTATTGGTGGCTGATAGAATGCGGGTATCTGAATGCCGAATTGCCGGATCGCCGAGCCGTTGATACTCACCCTCCTGAAGGAAGCGCAGTAATTTTGCTTGAATGATCGGGGGGACATCGGCAATCTCATCGAGGAATAGCGTCCCCTTGTCGGTAAGGTCGAGAAGACCGGGCTTGTCAGCGATGGCGCCGGTGAAGGCGCCGCGCTTGTAACCGAATAGTTCGCTTTCGAGCAAGTCGGCGGTTAGATTACCGCAGAAGATCGCACGCATCGGACCACTGGCACGTCTCCCTACCTGATGTAAGGCGCGAGCGACCAACTCCTTACCGGTTCCACTCTCGCCAACGATCAAGACCGGCAGGTCAGCAGTGGCGATCCGCTCCATTCGCTCGTAGAGGCGTTGCATTACGGGCGATTCACCGACGATTCCGGCGAACTTGGGACGTCCGACTATCTCCTCGAAAGCCTCGGCTCTGCGGCTCATATCGAGCACCCGGCCAAGCGCAAGTCCCGCCAACAGCCCGAATGCATCGAGCAGCGGCAGGTCAGCCTCGGTCAGAACGCCGGACCCTGTAGCATCAAGATAGAGCGCGCCGAGGCGCTCGCCGCGAGCCTCGAGCGGGACGCAGCAGGCAGACCTTATTCCCCGTATGATCAACGAACTGGATCCACCGAAACGGGGATCGCGAGAGGCGTTGCGGCTAAGGACCGTGCGACGCTCCTTAAGGGCACGCTCAATCACCGAGGTCGATGGATCGCCGGGCGGCAGCGAGCCGGGTTCGATGCTCCGGGCTTGAACGGGATAGAGTTCCCCTTTGGCATTGCGCAGGAGGATATAACCTCGCTCGGCGCGGCTCACTTCAAAGGCACGATCCAGCAGCCGCGGCAGGAGGAGTTTAAGATTGCTCTCTTCCAGCAGAGTCCGGGAGACCTCGACCAGAAGTTCGAGCCCGTGCTGCGATAATGCCGGAGACTCAATCATGGCACAACCCTGAAGCGGGCTTCGCGTGAAACCGAACGGTTGCCAAATTCATCGACCACCGCCAGCGTCCAATAGAGATAGCGCGGCGAATCCGGGAGGCTGACCGGGATGTCGTGGCCGGTTGAGTCGGAACTGATACCCTCTCGACGATAGCGCAAGGTATAGATAAGGTTGGATGAAACGTGCACCACTTCGACCGCATAAGTGAAGTCGAAGTCACGCCATTGCGGTTCCCAGGTCATCCGGGGAGGATTGGAGACCAGATCGTCGTTTGTTGGACCGATCACTTCAGGCGGTGGCTCGATTACCCGCATTACTGAGTGTGGGCCGTCGTGACGTAGAAAACCAGCATTATCACGGTAAGATACGACTACTGGATGACCAACCAGCCGACGCAGACTTCCACCCGGAAGTTGGTCTTCCGTAAGAGTTAAACTCCAAGCCAACGTCTCTTGATCGATCCAGAGACGGCCGAGGTGGGTGCTGTCGATGACCGCCCAAACGGAATCTACCAGATCGGGGTCCTCGATTAAGGCAGTCAATTGCAGTTCGACGACTTCGGGAGGGGTCCAGGAACCCCAATAAATAGAATTTGCCCAACTGATAAGCGTGCCTCCACGATCGACGACACCGGGTTCGATGACTAAAAGGTTGGAGAGCGGCGACTCGCGTCCCTCGGGTGAAATAGAGTATATTGCCCACGCCCGGGCGGATCCTGAAGGAAGGTCGATCCAGGTAGTTGCGACCGTTCCAGCAGGTCGAATGCCGGGGAGTTCACCGCCATATAGGGAAGCCGTTCGGCGGTCGCTTCCGTCCCAGGATGCTACAGCGTGAAGAAGTCTGTATTCGACAGCACCCACCGGCGTCGTCCAGCGCAGTCGCGCGCGGTTACCATCCAAAGAGTCGAGCGCCAGATCGGTTATGGCGGACGGCGGTAGAGGTGGTTTGTAGTAGGGACTGAGGGGATCGAAAGGATTGTCGCGCGGAGCGTCGCAGCCCGGGAGGAGCCAAAGCGTCAGTCCGGTCAGCAGAGTGGCTAATGGCTTGCCGGCGGCACTTGAACCTGACGATTCTATTGGACAAACCTCTTGTTTCGTTTGCTCTCCCTTCGTAATATAGGGACGCAGCAGGCAAGGTGTCAAGCCGGTAGTTCCTTTTGACTTGCTTGTCGCCCTTACCAAGTAGCCGACTTCAATTCCATAATTGATAGTTTTGTAATGAGATATTGCCCAAAATGTGCGGAGTCTTACACCCTCGAACTTGATGTTTGCGACGACTGCGGCGCCGATTTGATCGACACCGAGCCGATATCCCCGTTGGACCAGATCGAGGATAATGATTGGGTGGAACTGCTGACCCTGCCAGGGATGCTCTATTCCCGAATGGCAATCGAACTGCTCCAGCGGGAGGGGATTCCCTCCTATTCAGAGACTTCTTCCAACGGCGCCGGTTTTTTGAATGGATCGAATCGTGGAGAATACATAGGCGCCAAAGCTGCCATATTCGTCTTGGAGAGCGATCTGGAGCGCGCACGTGAAGTGATGAGTCCGGTGCTTGATGAACTGCCGGGCGATGATGATAGCGACGTCGAGGAAGAGTAGCATAGAGATTGGATTAACATTAAGATAAGTCAAAGGAAGTTGCAATGACTGAAATCGTCGATGTCTTTGCTCGCGAGATACTCGATTCTCGCGGCAATCCGACCGTAGAGGTAGAAGTCGTCCTGGCCGGGGGAGCCATGGGGCGTGCAGCGGTGCCGTCCGGTGCTTCGACCGGCGAGCACGAGGCGGTTGAGTTGCGGGATGGCGACCGGGGGCGCTACCTGGGTAAGGGAGTGAAACGTGCTGTCGAAAACGTTAACCTGGTATTGGCGCCGAAACTGTCCGGCCTCGATGCCGACGACCAGGTCGAAGTCGATCGTGTTCTCTGCGCCGCAGACGATACCCCTAACAAAGGCAACCTTGGCGCCAATGCTTTGCTCGGCGTTTCGATGGCGGTCTGCCGGGCTGCTGCCGAAGCCTTTGGCCTTCCACTTTATCGTTATATCGGGGGGCTGACTGCCCGAACGCTTCCGGTGCCGATGATGAATATCCTGAACGGCGGCAAACATGCCGACAACGACGTCGATATTCAGGAGTTTATGGTCGTCCCGAGCGGATTCGGATCATTTGACGAAGGTCTTCGCGCCGGGGTTGAGGTCTTTCACCATCTGAAAAAGATCCTTAGTGCCGGTGGACACTCGACAGCAGTCGGCGATGAAGGAGGTTTTGCGCCCAACCTTACCCGGAATGAGGATGCCATCGGCTTGATAGTGCAAGCGATCGAGGCGGCTGGGTATCGCCCCGGTGAAGATGTGGCTATTGCCCTCGACCCGGCTGCGAGCGAGTTCTACGATGCTAAGAGCGGCCGATATGAACTCAAGTCGGAGAAGCGAAGCCTCACAACGGCCGAAATGGTCGAGTACTGGGAAGGACTGGTTGCAAGATATCCGCTCGTATCGATCGAGGATGGTCTGGCAGAGGATGACTGGGAAGGCTGGAAGATGATGACCGACCGATTAGGCGGCAAGATCCAGATCGTGGGCGACGACCTCTTCGTCACCAACACCAAACGCCTGGCGGAAGGTATCGCACGCGGCACCGCTAATGCGATTCTGATCAAACTCAACCAGATCGGCACCGTAACGGAAACGCTGCACGCGATCGAACTGGCGCGGAAGCACAACTATCGCGCGGTCATATCGCATCGTTCCGGCGAAACCGAGGATGCGTTTATTGCCGATTTCGCAGTGGGCACTGGTGCCGGGCAAATCAAGACCGGGTCCGCCAGCCGTTCTGACCGGATCGCCAAATACAACCAACTACTCCGCATTGCCGAGGAGTTGGGGGACGCCGCCCGCTATGGCCTTGCCGCGCTCTGATTCAACCCCGCCGCGCCGCAAATTCCTTGGCCTAAGACCGCACAGCCTCCGGCGGTTGATCATCGCCGTTGGTGTGATCGGACTGCTTGGCGCAATCCTGTTTGGCAGGGAAGGGCTTTGGAAGACTATGGTGCTCAAGAGGCAGGTGCTTGACCTTGAGCGCCGCAACGACTCGCTGGCGCAGGAAAACCGTTTGAATCTTGAACGCGCGATTCGCATCCGGGCTGGCGATTCGCTGGCAATTGAGACGGAAGCGAGACGCTATGGGCTGGTCAAACCTGGCGAGAAGACCTATCGGCTTGAGGAGCGACCCGCCGGCAGTAAGTAGCAGGCTTGAGGTATCTTGAGGTTTGGGCTACGCTGCAACCACCGGATTGGCGAGACACCCCAAATGCTCGATTTCTACGACGACCTCATCGCCCGGGACGATCGGACCGACCCCGCCTGGAGTGCCGGTTGCAATGATATCCCCTGGCAAAAGCGTCGTCGTCGCAGTAATCGCTTCAATCAACTCCCCCACCCCCCAAATCATGTCGCTCGTCAGGGCATCCTGACGCAGGGCATCGTTAACCCGGACCGTGATTCGAACTCCTTCGTCCAGGAACATCTCTGAGGTATCGATCCAGGGTCCCATCGGCAGGAAGGTATCGATCCCCTTGGCTGCGAACCAGGGCAAGCCTTGCGCCGCAAGCGAACGTTGAAACTCCCGTGCTGTAACGTCGTTGAGAACGATGTAGCCAAAGATGAACTCCACCGCCCTATTGCGCCCCACTCTTGACGCCTTCTTCCCTATCACCACCCCCAACTCACCTTCATGCTCGATACGACCGAGGTTGCCTGGAAGTCTAATCGCCTCGCCTGGTCCCACTGCGCAGTTGTCACCTTTTAGGAAGTAAGTCGGCGCAGACGGCGGAGGATTGCCGCCTTCGCGGGCGTGCTCTCGATAATTGCGAGCCATGCAGACTACCTTGCCCGGTCGGTAAGGCAGGAGCGGCGTTAAACCCTCAACCGACACTTCGAATCTGCGACCGGCACGTCGCGCCCACTCTGCTTGTTCTGCGATGAAGTCATGGTCGAGGAGCCCGTGCCTGAGCATTCTTGGGATGCGCCTTTCGGGATCTGCTCCGGCAGCCATAGCGCCATAACCGCGAGCCTCGAGGGCTGCACCGTAGTCGAAAAACTCCCGGCCATCATCGACCAGTATCGCCGGACGTCCGGCTGCCATAAAGCGCGCAATGCGCATTCTTTAGTCCTCTCGTTTACCTTTTGCGTCGAAAACGCATTCGTCCCACAATGGGCACTGTGCACAAGCAGGTGACCGGGAGTGGCAGATCGCTCTCCCAAAGCGAAGAAGATTCAGGTGAAATCGGGCTGCCCGGTCGGGGGGCATTGCCGGTCGGAGGTGGTGAAAGGTACGCCCGGCACTGCTTCGTTCGGGAACCCATCCAAGCCGGTGTGCAATTCGGTGCACATGGGTATCGACCGGGCATAGATTGCGTCCAAAGGCGAAAGCCAGGACTACACAAGCGGTCTTTATACCGATTCCGGAACGGGAGGTCAACAGGTCGATGGCCTCATCGTCGCTCATCTTGCTAATAACGGCAAGGTCGAAGCCGCCAAAGGAGTCCATCAGCCAGGCGAGAGTTTCCTTTATATGTAGAGCCTTTTGACGTCCCAGCCCGGCGGGTCTAATGACCGCCTCAAGTGAGTCAAGATCGGCAACCAACACCTGTTCCCAAGACGGATAGGATACCTTCAGTTGCCTATATGCAGCGTCTCGATTGCGGTCATTGGTATTTTGGGAGAGGATTGTAATGATCAACTCCTCCACCGGGTCGCGCTGCGGGGTATCCGGTTTCCCGAAAAGTCCCAGCAGTATCCGATCGGCTCGCTCGAGGCGTCCAGCCAGAGCGGTTGAGGAATCCTCCTGGACCGGCTCCCGGATCTTTCGTTCTCCCCCTTGTTCCTTCTGCGCCGGCATCTAACCGGGTTGTCCTACTACCCGGCGCAACTCACGAATTTGAATCGGAACCGCACCCAACTCGGCAATGACGACTCCAGCAGCATGATTGGCAATATGCGCGGCTTCGAAGACATTTGCCCCCGCTGCCAGTGCCGTAATCAAGGTTGCAATGACAGTATCTCCCGCGCCGGAGACATCGTGCACCCTGCGAGCCCGGGTAGGAATGAAGTCGACTTCCTGACCGGTTACGAGTGCCATACCGGATTCGCCTCGCGTAACCAGAAGATGCTCGACCTCCAAGCGGTCTCTCGCCTCTCTCGCACCTGACACCAGCAGTTCCTCACTCCCCAAAGACCGTCCCAACGCCGTCTGCAACTCGCGCAGATTGGGCTTGAAAAGTGTTGCGCCTTTATACTCCCAGAAGTTAGTGTGCTTTGGATCGACGCCGACCGGTATTCCGCGCTCCTTTGCAAGAGTAATGATGCCGCGGATTAGTTGTGGAGTCAGGAGCCCTTTGTTGTAATCCTCGAGGATGAACGCATCGACACCTTCCAAGAGCAGTGCCAGTCTGTTGAGAAGATTTGCGGCCGTCGCATCATCTATTGGAGCAGTGCTTTCCCGGTCAATCCGGACGACATGTTGGCCATGGGCTATCACACGTGTCTTGACCGAAGTCGGCCGGTCGTCCGAGATCAGGATACCACCGGCTTCGAAGCCGCTCTTTTCAACCAATTCCAGCAACTGCCGTCCGGAAGGATCATCGCCGATCAAACCGACCAATAGCGCCGATGCACCAAGTGAGGCAACATTGGCGGCAACGTTAGCCGCTCCGCCAAGATTTAGCGATTCGCCGGTCTGCAACACCACCGGCACCGGGGCTTCGGGGGATATGCGTTCAACCGTGCCCCACAAGTAACGGTCGAGCATAACATCGCCAACTACGGCGATGCGGCGGCGGTTCATTTCGCTGGCGAGCAGGTCGAAGCGTTCGAGGGTCAAATGCACGGCGGTTAGCGAACTACTTGAAGAAACCCGGTAGTGTTGATCTAATACCGGGACAGATTGCTTTCAATATATTGCCACCTTCACTTGCTGGCAAGTCGTTGCTCAACTTCAGGCGATCCTCCCTTGCTCGATAGCAATGCCAGATCGAAAAGTGAGTAATGTCGCCAGACCGTCGCGTTGTCTGCAAGGAAAGTTAAAGTTAGGGAGTCGATATGCCGATAGAAAAGGCGAAGGATCATTCACCGCAAACAGGAGGCAGGAAATGGCGAGAGGGAACGGGACTGGCGAGGCGCTCTTCTCCATCAGTCAGGTCAATGCATTGACCGGCGTCCCCAAATCGACCATACGGTTCTGGGAGAAGGAGTTCGGCGATTACCTCGCCCCCTTAAGGAGCATCGGCGGACAACGCCGATACACCCGTGAAACGGTGGAACGGATCGAGAAGATCAACCGGCTGGTGAATCAGGAGGGCTACACTCTGGAAGGCGCCCGTCGGAGACTCGAACCGGAGCCATCAGCGGCAACAGTAGTTAGGGAATCAGATAGCGATACAGAAGTTAGCATCAACGACCTGGCTGTAACGATGTCCGACTACCTGCTGCAGAAGTTATTCGAGCGGATACGCGCCGAGGAAGCGCACCGCATCAACCCGGCTGGATAAGAAGCCAATACCAAGCAAAGGAGAACGCGAATGAGCACCCGCATCAATCACAACGTCCTCTCGCTGACCGCCCAGCGCCATATCGGGCAAACCCAGATGGCGCTCGATCAGGCGGTGGGACGGTTGTCGAGCGGACTACGGATCAACAACGCCTGGGAGGATGCCGCCGGGCTTGCGATATCGGAGCGCTTCCGGGCGCAGATCGCCAGCATTCAGGAGGCAGAACGGAACGCCAACTACAACATCAACCTGTTGGAGACGGCGGAAGGCGCCCTCAGTGTGATCGATGAGAAACTGGTTCGGATGCGCGCCCTGGCGGTGCAAGCCTCGAATGGCGCGTTGCTCGACAGCGACCGCGACGTTCTGGACACCGAGTTCCAGGCGCTGAAGAGCGAAGTGACCCGCATAGCGAACGTCACCAACTACAATGGGCTGAGCCTGTTGAATGGAGACTTCGCCCCCGGGAGCAGCGACCTGAAGTTCCACATCGGCACCTACAACAACGACGGTGACGACTACTACACGGTAAACCTCGCCGGAGTGACCGCCTCGGATCTGGGGATCGACTCGCTGGCACTGTCCGATACGACCTCGGCTCAGTCAGCAATCGATACCCTCGACGCGGCGATTACCTCCAAGGATACCGTCCGGACGCAAATCGGCACCTACGTCTCGCGTCTGCAAAGCGCCATCACCAATCTGCAGGTGAGCCGCGAGAGCGCCACCCGGTCGGAATCAGCAGTCCGCGACGCCGATGTCGCCGCCGAAATGTCCAACTTTGTCAGGGCGCAAATCCTGATGCAGTCGGGCGTGGCGATGCTGTCCCAAGCCAATATGGTCCCCCGCACCATCGCACAACTGATCGGCCAGTAACCCTCAGGATCCGGCCCGGGACCACCGGCTCCGGGCTGGATCCAGGATCTTGACGCGGCAACCACCGCGTTTCCCAGACCGGCCGGGGAAGACATCCGCACCACCCTTCCCCGGCCAATGGAAGGATGAAAGTAGAATGCAGAATGCCGTGTGAAGATTAGTCTTCTCACGGCATTCTGCATTCGCATTTCAAGGCTTCCCGGAATTGCTCCCCAAGAGACGCTTTATACTATCCAACAACTTCTGCAAACTGAACGGTTTGGGGATATACTCGTCAGCCCCCGCATAATGCCCCAGGCTCCGGTCTTCATCCGCTTCGCGCCAGGTCCAGAGGATGATCGGGATAGATTTGAACTGCTCGTCGAACTTGAGCAAGCGCGCGATCTTGAAGCCGTCGAGACGCGGCAGATTGACATCAAGCAGAATTAGATCCGGCGCCATTGTGCGAGCCAACTGCAAGCCTTGCATGCCGTCGCTGGAGTGGGTTACGGCATAGCCCTCCGCTTCAAGTTGCTCTTTAATGAAGCAGGCGAGTTCGACCTCATCTTCAATGAGTAGTATGGTGCGTGCTTGCATTAGAAGGCGAAATGCTTTAGGCTATAGGTGTTACTACTTGGTGCAGTTAGTTCTTGTCTTCTCCCTCCTGCTTCGCGGGGGGGAAAAAGGGGGGGCAATATGGGGTTGCACTTTTACCGCCCTGTAGTCCCCCCGCAGAGCGGAGAGACAAAACAAGATGATACTGCACCCATCAATAACAGAAATTGAATTGGTTTCACCGATTGTCAACATCGAGACAATGGTCAACCATATCTTTCGACTGGGAAGGGTGCAGATGGAATCGACAAATTGACAGATGATGGTCGTCGCATTAACTTATAGGTTCGTTCGTTTGCGCCCATAGCTCAACTGGCAGAGCAACTGACTCTTAATCAGTAGGTTGCAGGTTCGATTCCTGCTGGGCGTACTTCCTATAGACTTTAGTAGTGAACAGTGTCTCCCAGTCGCTCCGCTGTTTGATGTCCTGCCACTGAGACTTAGAGTAATGTAACACCGGAATCGGAAATCGAGAGCATTGTCAGTAAGAAGGACTGGATGCCGCGATTCCTGACTCATTAAAACAACATGATCGGACCTGTCGAAGTCCTTCCTCCGGAACACTTCAAACGCCAGTGGTATTGCAATGCACTTCCCGTTGAGGTTCGGAGTGTGGCAATCACTTCTCGACAAGCGTCTGAAGATTCACGATCCCTCCTTCCAATATCCCGACTTCCCCGTATCACTTGCTCCGAAGCGCCTTGGCTTGCAGCCATGCGCCTGGCTATAGATAGCATCCATGTTAGCGGCCCGGTAGTGATCGGGAGCACTGGCAGCATCGGCTGGGAATACCCGGTCTGGTATGCAAACAGGAAACGCCAGCCGATCGTTGTCGTTCTAATGCCAGGCAGCGTGATTGGTATGCATCAAGAGGCGAAGCAAACGATTAGCCAACTGGCGCTCGACTCAACCAGGACGACCTTTCTTAAACCCCTTGTCGAAGGACCTGCCAGGCGCACCGAGCGATTTCATCTGCGGGATGAGTTTGCGTTTCTCCTTGCTGATCGGGTGTTTCCCATATCGATTCGTCCGGGTGGATATTGGGATCGTGTCCTGGAGGGTGACGCAAGGGTAGATCAAAGGTTTGCAGTGAATCCCCCTCAACCGGTGCGGAGCCGGGTGCAAGGATGGTCGTATAGGACGCATCAGGAAGACCTGCCCTTTGAGGCATTCCTCTTTCACTGGACTCGCGGCGCAAGCGGGCCGTTTCCGGGAGAGACTCGCGGCAATTATTATTCCGTGCTAACCGAAGGTCGTAACGGAAATCCGCGAGATGGCGCTGCGACGTTGTGCCACATACTTGAAACCGGCATCCTTCGTGGTGAAGGACGGATGTTTCGGGGGGCTGTTCCAGCATTGTCGTTCACATCACTGGCACCGGACAAGTGGCTGAAATCGCGTGGCTATCGAAACGCTTTGGGACGATGGAATTTCGAGCCGTATGCGATTGGCATACCTAAAGTTACACTTGCAGCGCTTGGCGCAAGGCCGGTCATTTATGGCGAAGAGAGCCTGTTCGCTACATTATCGCCCGAAGACCGCCCTTACTTTCAGTTGCGCAGTAGTCCTCAGTCTCTCGACTGGTCAGGAGAGAATGAATGGCGACTGCCGGGGGATCTCGATCTGGCGAGCCTCGCCGACAAGTTGCTAATCATCGTCCCCGAGACCTTCGATTTGAATCGCCTTCCCGACCACCTGAGATCGAACCGGATACTATTCCTTGGTGAATCCTGAAATCAATCATTAATCACACAACCACACATTCTCCTTCCGGCGCGATCCCTTTCGGAGCCCGGTTGTTCGTCAGCGCGCGTCCCTATCATAGCAAGTTGCTTCTCGGTCTGGCTGCGACGGTTCTGGCATCAGTCGCCGAGACCGCCGGACCGATGCTACTCAAAGCAGGCATCGACGGCATTCAAGCCTCGGCCGGATTTCGGGCTTTAACACTTACGGCTGGCGCGATCCTGCTCGTCGCTCTAATCGGCAGCCTTTTTCGTTTTTGGATGCGCGACCTGATCATCGTCGTTTCGCGCTGGATCGAAAGTGACTTGCGTGAGGGGTTTTTTCGACATTTGTTAAGACTGCCTCCTGCCTTTTTCGACCGCAATCAGACCGGCGACCTGATGGCTCGGGCAACCGACGATATCGAACGCATCCGGATGGCTGCGGGACCGGCTTTGCTCTACGCAGTCAACACCCAATTGACGATACTCTTTTCGCTGGCGATGATGTTCTACTTGAACGTAAAACTGGCGGCGCTGGTGCTGCTACTTGCTCCACTGGTTGGAGGTGCAATGCTGGCAATTGCGAGAGCCCTTCACACTGCCAATCTGCGTCAGCAAGAGACCTATGGCCGTATGACCTCGCGTATTCAGGAGAATATTGCCGGGCTAAGAGTGATCAAAAGTTACACCCGTGAGGCGTTCGAGTCAGTCCGTTTCGAAGGAGTGGCACGGGAGTATTTCTCGCGCAGTCTTGTTGTGGCGCGATGGCAGGCTCTGATGTTTCCGATGATAGGGACGCTCATTGGACTCGGCATTGCCGGCATCGTCTGGATCGGAGGGCGGCAAACTGCGGCAGGCGCGTTTAGCCTTGGCGGCTTCGTTGCGTTCATGAGTTATCTCTCGGTGATGACATGGCCAATGATCGCACTCGGCTGGGTAATCCATCTCTATCAACGTGGCTCAGCTTCACACCAAAGACTCGAAACCGTGATGGCTGAAGCGCCACAATTTGAGCCTACGGTATCCGAGGTAAGGGAAAAGCCGTCTGATCCGAGCGGCGGAATTTGCTTTCAAGGGATTGGTTTCCGGTATCGGGATGATCTGCCACCGGTTCTTGATGGGTTCGATCTAACTATAGAGCCCGGGACGCTCCTGGTGCTCGTGGGAGCGACCGGATCCGGTAAGAGCAGCATAGCACGGCTGTTGGCGAGACAGTATCGTCCCGAGTCGGGTAAAATTTTCCTTACTGGGCGGCCCATCGATACTCTCCCCATCGATGACTATCGCCGCAACCTGGCAGTTGTCGAGCAGGTGCCGTTTCTCTTCTCCACCACTATTCGGGACAATGTCCGGTATGGAAATAGGAATGCCACTGATAAGGAAGTTGTCAACGCGCTTGATATAGCAGGGTTGTCCGGTGAGGTTCAGGCCTTCCCAAACAGCATCAATACCGTTATCGGAGAGCGCGGTATCACCCTCTCCGGTGGTCAACAGCAGCGATTGGCGTTGGCCCGTGCCTTGGTCCGCAAAGCGCCTATCCTCTTGCTGGACGATGCCCTGTCAGCGGTCGATACAGAGACCGAAAAAAACATCCTCGACCGACTCGCGCTTGAAGAGGCGCATCGGACGATCATCTTCATCACCCATCGGCTGGCTGTCGCGGAGCGGGCTTCAAAGGTCGCCGTCCTTGCTGAAGGGAAGATTGTCGAGGCTGGTAGTCACTCTGAATTAATGGCTCTGGACGGTCATTTTGCTGCGCTCTACCGGTTACAAAGGCTGAGGTCGGAACTGGAAACCGGGCAACTCAATGCCGCGTAAGGCTTTGAAAGAAGACGATCGTCTCCCGGTGGTTCCTGTCGCAAACAGAGACGAGAGGGTTGACGATCCCTCCGGAGACGGGGGGGTTAAGCATGTCGATAGTTCGGCAGGTCGTGAGGCAATGCCTGACGATACCGTTCTGGGGCAGGCCTTCGATCTGCAACTGACGCGACGACTTCTGACCTATCTTCGCCCCTACCGGGCGCAACTTGCGATTGCGATCGGACTTCTCCTGTCGGCCACAGTTGTTGAACTGGCCGGCCCGCTGGTTCTCAAGAAAGGTATCGACGATCACGTCTCCACCGGCCGTATCGACGGGTTAGGGAGCATTGTCCTGGTCTATCTCGGCGTCTTGATGCTCGGCCTGATACTGCGTTTCTATCAGATCTATTCGGCCTCCTGGATAGGTGAGCGAGTCGTATTCGATTTGCGCCGCCTGCTATTCGATCGGGTGCAGCATCTGCCGCTTTCTCGCATTGATTCCCGGCCGGTTGGGTGGTGGATGACTCGGGTAGCCAACGATGTCCAGACTTTGAACGAGATGTTTTCGACGGTGGTAGTATCAGTCTTCGGTGATTTCCTTGCATTAGCCGGCATTGTCGGTATTCTCTTCTATCTTGACTGGCGTTTGGCATTGGTAACGCTCAGCGTCCTGCCGCCCCTGGTCTTGGTCGTGGCGCTCTTTCGCAAGCGGGTCCGGCGCAATTTCAGGATCATAAGGGAAGCCCTTGCCAAACTGAACGGATTCATCCAGGAGCGTATATCCGGGGTCCGAACGGTGCAACTCTTCGGTAGAGAAACCGCCTCGGAGAGAGAGTTCCAGCCGCTAAATCATGCCTTTCGATCGGCGTACATCAAGACTATCCGCTACTATGCTCTCTTTTTCCCGGCGGTAACATTCCTGTTGTCACTCTCAACGGCACTAATTCTCTTCACGGGCGGCAGGATGATCTATTCCGGAGTCGTCACTTGGGGGCTGTTGGTGGCGTTCCTGCAATACGCCGAGCGATTCTTTAGACCGATTCGCGATCTGGCCGAACGCTACAACACAATGCAGGCAGCAATGGCGGCGGCTGAGCGGGTCTTCTGGGTCCTCGACTCTTCCGTCGAGGAGAAGAGAGGTTCGCGGTTGGATAGACCAGGTACAGGGTATCTAGAGAGCGCCACATTGACGGACATCACCGAAATCTCAGTAGGGCAGGTTGAAGTCCCGCATGCGGAGAAGACCTTGCGATCCTCCGGAGAAATTCACTTCGACCATGTCGGATTCGAATATCTGCGTGGTGAGCCGGTTCTGCAGGATGTATCTTTCATGGTAGAGCCGGGCAGCACGGTGGCGGTTGTCGGGGCGACCGGCGCCGGCAAGACCACGTTGATCAGCCTCCTATTGCGCTTCTGGGATGTAACCTCGGGGCGCATACTGCTGGACGGGGTCGATATCCGCGAGATGCCGCTTTCCGACCTGCGAAGACGATTCGGGGTGGTTCTGCAGGATTCGTTTCTCTTCAGCGGAAGCGTTGCCAGCAATGTCCTTCCCGAGGCCTTGGACGGCAATGCAAACGGTGCGCAGGTCCGTTTGAAGAAGGCACTTAGGGATTCCGGTGCCGGGGATTTCGTCGATCGACTGCCGGAAGGAACGGATGCCGAAGTAGGCGAACGCGGATCTTCCATATCGGTCGGCGAGAGACAAATGCTGGCTATTGCACGGGCTATGGCAGCGGATCCGGAAATCCTTCTGCTTGACGAAGCCACGGCATCGGTGGACACTGGATCCGAACGCCGTATTCAAGAAGCCTTCGACCGGTTGATGGAAGGTCGGACGTCCATCGTCGTTGCCCACCGGCTCTCGACAATACGAAAAGCTGACCGCATCCTGGTGATGCATCAGGGACGATTGAGCGAAGCCGGGACGCACGAAGAGTTATTGTCGCGAAACGGCATCTATACACGCCTACACCGGCTTCAGTTCGCGGACGAAAATTGACCGCAATAGAGAGAATCGCACAGGCTTTCCCAACACTGATCGACGATTGTCGTCGATCACTGAACTAAATCAACCAAACGCGCAATATCTCAGACCAGAAATGCTCATTTTCGACCATCATCGCCCCGGTGTCCGTTGCGGCTACATGCCGAAGAGCAGCGCTCTCGATGAGCGTCCGGGACCAGCCTTGGAACATCTGCGCGACGACCTTGACCTCCCACAGGTAGCCGAACCGGAGGTGATGCGGCATTTTGTGAACCTCTCGACCTTGAATCACCACGTTGACAAGGGTTTCTATCCCCTTGGCTCGTGCACGATGAAGTATAATCCCAAGATCAACGAGAACGTCGCCGCACTTCCCAGATTCGCCGGACTTCACCCCCATCAGCCGGAAGAGACCCTTCAGGGGGCTTTGAAGTTGATGCTTGAACTGGAACATTGGCTGGCTGAAATCACGGGACTGGAAGCCGTAACACTTCAGCCCGCAGCCGGTTCGCACGGCGAACTGACCGGCATTTTCGTAGCCCGGTCTTACCACTTGTCCAGGGGGGAGCTCCGCTCCAAGGTTTTGATCCCCGATTCAGCCCACGGCACCAATCCGGCTTCCATTTCTATGGCCGGGTTCGAGACCGTTTCGATACCTTCCAATAGTCGCGGGCGAATCGACCTCGAAGCGCTACGGAAGGCAATGACTGCCGACGTGGCAGCATTGATGGTCACGAATCCCAACACGCTTGGGCTGTTTGAAGATCAGATCGACGCCGTGGCAGAGATCGTCCATCACGCCGGCGGACTGCTCTATATGGACGGCGCCAACCTCAACGCACTGGTCGGACTTGCCAAACCGGGAGCAATGGGCTTTGACATCGTTCATATCAATCTCCACAAGACCTTTTCAACGCCGCATGGCGGAGGCGGACCTGGATCCGGTCCGGTTGCTGTTCGCGCCGACTTGGAGCGCTTTTTACCCGTACCCCGCATCCGAGAGTCAGACCAGGGGGCGCTTTGCTGGGACTACGACCAACCCGATGCCATTGGCCGGATGCACGGCTGGTTTGGCAACTTCGGCATGCACGTCCGGGCTCTCACATATATGAAATCGCTCGGATCGGACGGTCTCCAGAACATGTCCGAGACAGCCATTTTGAACGCCAACTACCTCCTGGCACGGCTTGCCGGTGTCTATAAACTGCCTTTCGACAGGTATTGCACCCATGAGGTGGTCTTCTCGGCGGACAACCAGATGAAGTCTGGCTTGCGCGCAGTCGATTTCGCCAAACGACTGCTCGATTTTGGATTCCACGCCCCGACGATCAACTTCCCGCTTGTGATTCACGAAGCGCTAATGATCGAGCCGACCGAGACCGAGACATTGACAACGCTCGACGCTTTCGTTACAGCGATGCTTCAGATCGATCGAGAAGCGAATGGCGATCCAGATATCCTGCGCAATGCCCCGACGACGACACCGGTCTCACGCTTTGACGAAGCGGCGGCTGCCAGAGCGCTCGACATCGCCATGATATAGTCCGGTAGTGCGGGGGAGGGATGATTTGACACTGACCGGTGGACAGGGAGCCGCTACTTGATTCAGTCCCGTCAGATGGATGCAGATTCACCGGCCGCAACAATTCTGAACGACTTCGTCGCGATCGACCTCGAAACGACCGGGCTCGATCCGGCTTCGAACGAGATCATCGAGTTGGGTGCGGTGCGGTTCAATAATGGTCGGGAGGTCGGTCGGTTCCGGCAATTCGTCAAACCGACCATCGCGCGGCTTCCGGTTGAAATCACCCGGCTGACCGGAATCACCAACCGGGACCTAAAAGGTGCGCCGCTGCTTGCCTCGGTGGCGGAGAAGTTCATCGAGTTCACCGGCGACCTCCCATTGGTAGGACATCATGTCGCATTCGACCTCGGTTTCCTTGCTGCAGCCCCGGGACTTTCAGGGTGGTTTCACCCCCGTCGGGTCAGCCGGATCAGCCACGATACCTCCCCCCTCGCCCGCTTCCTCCATCCCGCTCTCGAGAGTTATAGCCTCGCCTCGCTGACCACGCTCCACCGCTGCCCAACGCGGTCGTGCCACCGCGCCGCCGAAGATGCCGCCGCGACAGGTGAGCTTTTCCTGATGCTCCTCGACAAGTTAGCCCGGGTTGCCCAACACCAGTTGGTGCTGGCCTACGGTCTCGTCGAAGGCACACCCTCGCCTTTCGCAAACACACTACGGACGCTGCTTGAAGAGGCGACCGGCTGGCGCGACGCAACAGCCGATTCTCCGGATCCGTTTTGGTCATCATCCGGCGGACGGAACAATGTCTATATCAGTTCAGGTCAGGCATCCAAGCCGGCCACGCCGGTAGAAGGCGCCCTGGTGAAGCGGCTTTTCAGCATCCGCGAGCGCTTTGAACCGGTTCTTCCACGCTATGAGGAGCGCCCCCAACAAGCCGAAATGTCTGCCGAGGTATCAGATGCCATAGCAGGCGGCAAGGCGCTCATCGTCGAAGCCGGCACCGGAGTCGGCAAGTCACTTGCGTATCTGGTTCCGCTCTTGCTCTCCGGTCGCAAGTGCACTGTAGCGACACATACCCGGCATCTGCAGGAGCAACTCTTTTACAGTGAAGTGCCACGCGTCGGGACACTTCTCAAATTCCCATTCAAAGCCGTTCTGCTCAAGGGTCGTCGCAATTACCTCTGCCGAACCAAATGGCAGCGGATGATCGACGATCCAGGAGGTTTTTCAGCCAACTGGCGGGAGCGTCTGGCAGTCATGGTGAGGTGGGTCGATGCAACGCAAACCGGCGATCTTAGCGAACTTACGGCAGTGCGGGGTGATCGGGACGAGACCGACGGCTTTATCGGGAAATTAGCCTCCGAACCGGGCTATTGCGGCGGACGTTCGTGCCAGCATAAAGAACGGGAGTGCCCCCTTGTCCGGGTGCGCAATCAGGCGCTTACGGCCGATCTGCTCATTGTCAACCACAGTCTGGTGATGGCCGATTTGCTGAGTGAATTAGGACTCTTCGAGGCCTTTCCAGTGATGGTCTTCGACGAAGCGCATCACCTTGAGGATGCAGCGACGGATCAACTCACGACCGACCTTTATCAGCAGGTGTGCAATGCGACCCTCGAACGGATCGGTCAACTTTGTCGTCGCAATGGGGAGTTCTGGAACCTGATTCTGGCTGGCCGTCACTATGAACGGCAGCATCGCGCTCTGGAACGGGTGCAAGGTGCTTTGAGTGAGTTAACTGGACTAACTGACCGGATCTTTCAGACCGCCCGG
>VGIQ01000019.1 GCA_016867835.1 Calditrichota bacterium
GCGGTGATCGAACGCGACGAGACGGCTACTTTGCCCGTTGCCCGAGCCTCAAGGGATGCTACACCCAGGGTGATACTTACGAAGAGGTTCTCGTCAATCTGAAAGATGTAGTCGGACTGGTCGTCGATGATATGCTCGAATGTGGCGAGGAGATAGCGTTGTCATGCTGAACGTAGTGAAGCATCTCGTCTGATTAGGAGGAGACCCTTCACTTCGTTCAGAATGACATCAAGCCTTTAGTACTTATTAAGTAGTAAATCAACACCATAAACACCACAACACAATGATCGCTGAACTCACCAACACGGCTTACGCCTATCTTTCGTCCGGCATCGGAGCCGGGCTCGTTACCATCGGCGCCGGTCTCGGTATCGGCAAAATCGCTGCCAACGCTATGGAGGGCATCGCCCGCCAGCCCGAAGCGACCGCCAAGATCCAGACCGCGATGATCATCTCCGCGGCGCTGATCGAAGGCATCGCGCTGCTCAGCGCGGTCATATGTCTGCTGCTGAATCTTAAGGCTTAGTCACCGCATCATTCCCGCGCAGGCGGGAATCTAGTCAAGTTGAAAAATCACGGGGGCGAGTCTGGATTCCCGCCTGCGCGGGAATGACAACCGTCCCGGACCAAAGCCTATGATGGACATCCATCCGGGTCTGATGATCTGGACCATCATCTCATTCGTCATTCTTCTGGCGATCCTGAAGAAGTTCGCCTGGGGACCGATCCTCAAGGCGCTCGACGAACGGGAGTTGGGCATCAAGACCAACATCGAACAAGCCCGGGCGGCTCGCGAGGAAGCCGACAAAGCCCTCGCCGAATACAAGCGCAAACTGGCTGAAGCCCAAGCCGAAGCGCAAGCCGTCGTCTCCAAGTCCCGCGCCGATGCCGAGCGGGTCCGCGAGGATCTACTCGCCAAGTCCAAGGAAGAGGCGCAGGGGCTGGTCGAGCGGGCTCGCCGGCAGATCGAGATGGAGACGCAAGCCGCGCTCAACTCGATACGCGCCGAGGTGGCGGACCTGGCGGTGAATGTGGCTTCCAAAGCGATCGGCAAGTCACTGACGCCCGACGTCCACAGCCGTTTGGTCGCTGAATCCCTTGCGGAGTCGCGCAATTGAGCGGACTCCTGACGCGGCGCTACGTCGTGCCGCTGTACGAGGTGGCGCTGAAGGCGAACGCTCTCGACGCCGTCGAAGGCGACCTGAAGCAACTCGACGGCGCGTTGGCGGCATCGCCCGACCTGAAGCGGCTGCTGCTTAGCCCCTCCGAGCCGCGCGCGGTGAAAAAGCGCCTTCTTGAGAGGCTGTTCACCGGCGCGTCGCCCTACACGCTGAAGTTTATCGGTCTGGTGATCGACAAGAACCGCCCCGAGGTGCTGCTCGCCGCGAGCCGCCTCTACGGCGACCTGCTCAACGCCCATCGCGGTATCGTAACCGGTACGGTCGAATCGGCGGTGCCGTTGGGCGAAGCGCTCTTCGGGCAGTTGAAAGCCGCGCTGGGCGAGCGCTTCGGCGGGAAACTGGAACTGGAGCAACGCGTCGATCCGGGGCTGCTGGGCGGCGTGCGGGTGCGGGTGGGGAACAGCGTCTATGACGGGTCGGTGAAGGGGCGGCTGGATAGGATTAGAGCCGCTTTGGCTGGACAATGACCAAGTTGCTCACTATCGACAATTCTCGGCGTATTGAACTGCCTGAAGAAGCGTTGGAGTCACTCAGAGCCAAACCCGGTGATTCTATTCGGCTGCGGACCTTGGACAACGGAGACGTGGTGCTTGAGCATACCATCGACATTATGGAACTCTATGGCTCCATTGATCCCAAAGGGATTCATTTGAGCGATGAGGAGTTGGATGGAGCTCTTGGCAAATATAGATTTGAAGACACGTTTAGTGGATTGCCCGAAGGAATTGGGACTACTTCGAGGGAAGTGTGAAAGATTCAGTGAAAAATCGACTTATCTGCGGCGACAATCTTGTTGAGTTGGCGACATTGCCGACGGAGTCCGTTGATCTTATCTATATTGACCCGCCTTTCTTCAGCAATCGGAACTATGAGATTGTTTGGGGGGATGAAGCCGAGATTCGCAGTTTTGAGGACCGCTGGGAAGGCGGAGTCTATGCTTATATCGATTGGATGAAGAAGCGTGTGCAGATCTTATATAGGATTTTAAAACCTACTGGATCATTTTATCTGCATTGCGACTGGCATGCTGGACATTATCTCAAAGTCATGCTTGATGATATATTTGGGCGAGAGAACTTTCATAATGAGATTGTTTGGCACTACTTCATGGGCGGGAAATCAAGACGCTTCTTCGCTCGAAAGCACGATGTGATATTCTTTTATACGAAGGGCAAGCGATGGACTTTCAATTATGTTGAGGTCGAGCGTCGTCTCCCCAAAAAGCCCAGTTTAGGAAGTCATAAGCCGCTTGTTCACAAGGGAGATGCCTGGTATAGCACGGTGGGAATGGATGACGTATGGGATATTTCAGGCGTATTCAACATGAGTAAAGAATACCAGGGCTATAATACACAAAAACCTGAGGAATTGCTTGAGAGGATTATTTGGGCATCATCGAACCCTGGTGATCTTGTCTTGGACGCATTTTGCGGCTGCGGCACAACGCTGGCAGTTGCACAAAAATACGGAAGAAGGTGGATTGGGATTGACATTTCTCCTTCAGCAATAGCATTGATCAAGAAACGCTTAGCAACGATAGGAGTGGATGAAGATTCACTGCTAATAACTGGGATGCCGAAGAACTTGGCCGACTTGAGGAAGTTGAAACCGTTCGAGTTTCAGTACTGGGCAATTAACGAACTGCATGGAACACCAAGCTCAAAGAAGACTGGCGATATGGGAATTGATGGGTTTTCATTCCTCGAGAGCCATCCAATCCAGGTGAAGCAATCGGATGGTGTTGGAAGAAACGTTGTGGATAACTTTCTATCTGCACTCAAACGTTATTACAAGACTCCCCGACGTCAATATCACGGTCTAATCATAGGTTTCAGCTTCACCAAAGGAGCATTTGAAGAAGTAGCTCGATTGAAAGGCGAAGGAGTGAACATTGAACTTGTGTTGGTTGAAGATATATTAGGCCGTAAGATCAGATTTGAGCAAGTTGTTCAGCGCAACCGTCAAAATGGATTGCAAATATCTTGATCTTGCGCCTGTCACCATCATTTACATTGGCATTGACACCCGTCATCAGTCATCACTCATCAGTCATTTAGCACATGCAAATTCGTCCGGAAGAAATCACCCGCATCATACGGGAGCAGATCGAGGGCTTCGATGCCCGCGCCGACCAGAGCGAAGTCGGCGAGGTCATCCAGGTCGGCGACGGCATCGCCCGCGTCTATGGCCTCGAAAACTGCATGGCGTCGGAACTGATCGAGTTCCCGCACAACATCTTCGGCATGGCGCTCAACCTCGAAGAAGACAACGTCGGCGTCGCGCTGTTCGGCGAAGACAAGTTGATCCGCGAGGGCGATCAGGTTCGCCGCACCGGCCGGGTCGTCGAAATCCCGGTCGGCGATGCGCTCCTCGGGCGCGTCGTCAACCCGCTCGGCTTCCCGCTCGACGGCAAGGGGCCGCTAGCCACGACGCAGTTCAACCCGGTCGAACGCAAAGCCCCCGGGGTGATCTTCCGCCAGCCGGTCAAAGAGCCGTTGATGACTGGACTCAAGGCGATCGACTCGATGATCCCTATCGGTCGAGGCCAGCGCGAACTCATCCTCGGCGACCGCCAGACCGGCAAGACGGCCATCGCGCTCGACGCCATCATCAACCAGAAGGACTCGGGCGTCGTCTGCATCTACGTTGCCATCGGTCAGAAAGGCTCAACCATCGCCAAGGTGGTGAAGACCCTCGAGGAGAACGGCGCGCTTGACCATACCATCATCGTCTCTTCGACGGCAGTTGAGTCGGCGCCAATTCAGTTCCTCGCGCCCTACTCCGGCGCGGCCATAGGAGAGTTCTATCGCGACAACGGACGCCACGCGCTGGTGATCTACGACGATTTGACCAAGCATGCCTGGGCGTATCGCCAGTTGTCGCTGCTTCTGCGTCGTCCGCCGGGCCGCGAAGCCTACCCCGGCGACGTCTTCAACCTCCATTCGCGGCTGCTCGAGCGCGCTGCCAAGATGTCGGAAGCCGAAGGCGGCGGGAGTCTTACCGCGCTGCCGATCATCGAGACCCAGGCCGGCGACGTTTCAGCCTACATTCCGACCAATGTCATCTCGATCACTGACGGACAGATCTACCTCGAGCCGGAACTCTTCTACGCAGGTATTCGTCCAGCGATCAATGTCGGCATCTCGGTCTCTCGTGTCGGCGGCAACGCGCAATTCAAAGCGATGCGCCAGGTTGCGGGGAGCCTTCGGCTCGACCTGTCGCAATACCGCGAACTGCAGGCCTTCGCGCAGTTCGGCTCCGACCTTGACAAATCGACTCGGGCTCAGTTGACCCGCGGCGAACGGCTGGTGGAGATTCTTAAGCAAGGCCAATACGGACCTTACCCGTTCCAGGACCAGATCGCGGTGCTCTTTCTCGCTGGCAAAGGCTACCTCGACAATTTGCCGCTCGAGGACGTCAAGCGCGCCGAGGAGGACTTCTTGCGCCTGATGCACGACGTGAACGGCGACATCCTTATAGACATCGCCGACCGCAAGGCGCTCGACGACGATTTGACAGCACGGCTCGGTAAAGCATGTGAGACCTTTATCACTGGCTTCAGGGCAGCTGTCGCGGCATAGAGAACGAGGCAACACCCCGGTTGATGTCATCTAAGCGCGATGTGAGTACAATTCAGGATTCCTGTACGTCACACTCTAACCATCTTCTGACTTTGCGTTGCTTGTGAAGACAGGATCAGCCTTTAAGGGCAATACCCGCACCGGAATCGGCCTTATGCTGTTGTTGTTGACCGGGTTCTCGATCTACTTGCCTACGACCGGAATCAAGCCGTCCGGAGATGATTTTGACAAGTTTTTGCCGTCTATTATCGCTTCAGAAACTTCGTGGCCGGCGCTCTTTTCTCCCTTGATAAGACCGATTCCCTATAATATGTATCGACCCGGCGGTGCGTGGGTCTTGCAGGGTCTTGGAGAAAGGCTGTTCGGTAATGGAGCACAGGGCGGCCAGTGGATCAAATTAGCGGTCTATCTGGCGTCTTTAATGCTAATATATCGGATAGCGAGACGGCTATTCGATGGGTCAATTCCGGCATTGCTTGCGATGGGGCTGACGATCTTCCATCCTCAAATGCACGCTGCCATTGCTTCAATAGACGGAACTGCAGATGTGGTTTCCACGTTCTTTCTATTAGTTGCTGTTTTAGCGATGCTGCGAGCCACTCAGGAACCAGGTAGTTATGATAATTTGATTATTGGTCTGGCTACTATAGGCGGCCTGATGTTCAAAGAAAATGCCGTAGCCATTCCGGCCTGCCTCGGTATATTACTTCTCGCACGAGCCGATTGGATGCGAAATCGGAGACTTTGGCTGGGAGTCATGTTAAGCGCGATTATAGTTTTAATTTACATCGCCATTAGGATTGTGGCGGGGCTGACAATACCTGGCTCCGGGCGTTATGCACTATCGTTACTTAATATTCCGGTGAATCTTGCGCTACTTGTTGGCGGTGCAGTGGTAACTACCAATACTGTCACGATCTATACTGAGCGGGGCATATATTTGGTATGGGGGGCAATATCAGGATTGGTATTGTTCCTCCCCATTTCACTTGGCTTATTCTCTGTTCAAAGTCGCAATCGAAAGCATGACCTGAGACTCACTCTGATGCTTGTGTTGGCGGCGGTTTTTTCACAGGTTCCCTCATTATTGATGGAACATATTAGTGAAATGCACCTCTATCGCAGTCTGCCCTTTCTATGTATGGTTGCGGCGATAGGATTGACTCGTGCCTTTAATGCAACCTCTCGAGTATTACGAGCCTTAGTGATATCAACACTGCTTGTCTTTTTACTCACCGGATTAAACAGCATAGATGCAAAGCAAGAGTTTCTTTATGATAACGGTGCGAGAGCCAATCGAATGTTGATGCAAATACGGCGGGCCGTTCCCGATCCAGAGAAGAGATCCAAATTCTGGCTCATTCCGGATAGATCAACAGGCGAAATTCGTGAGTATAGCATTTATCAACAGAAAGCCAATACGATCATTGCTTACAATCCTGTGACCTATCTTTACCGACGAAGCGATTTGCTTTCGATTGTCGAACCTACAAAGACCGATACTCAGGGTGTCAAAGTATATTATTTCCGAATTATGCCTGGTGATTCCATACTTTATCTTGGTCGGTAGCGAAAATACTGCCGGTCGTCGGATTCCGTTCAAGTCTCCCTAATGCCTTCGCTTAAACAAATCAAACGCCGCATCACCGGCGTCAAGAGCACCGCCCAAATCACCCGCGCGATGAAGATGGTCGCCGCGGCGAAGTTGAAGCGCACCCAGACCAATATGGAGCGCTCGCGGCCCTATTCGCGGCGGCTCTCGGAATTGATCGCTGCGCTGGCTGCGCATACCGACGCGTCGCTCCATCCGCTCCTCGCGGTCCGTCCGCCCGAGCGGGTCGGAGTCGTTGCCGTTACGTCCGATCGCGGCCTCTGCGGATCGTTCAATGCCAACATCTGTCGCCGAACCCAGCGCGTCCTGAGGGAGCACGAGTCGGCAACGGTGGAACTCTTCACCATCGGGCGCAAGGGCTACGACTTCTTTCGCAAGCGCGGAGTAAGGATACACAAGCACTTTCCGGGGGTCTTCCACGAACTGGAGTTCTCCCAGGCGGCAGCCATCGGTGCCGGCATCGTCGATCTCTATACCAGCGGCGACTTTGACCGTATCTATTTGGTCTATAACGAGTTCAAGAACGCCATCCAGCAGCGGATCATCGCCGAGCAATTGTTGCCCGTCGATACCTCCGGCATCCTGCACACTGCCCGCTCGACCGAGTTCGTTTATGAGCCTTCGCCTGAAGCGGTGCTGGATAAGTTGCTTCCGCTATTCGTCAACATTAAGATCTGGCACGTGTTGCTTGAGTCGTATGCTGCTGAGCAGGGTGCCCGGATGTCGGCAATGGAGAATGCTACCGACAACGCAACCGAATTGCTCTCCGACCTCTCGCTGCAATACAACAAAGCGCGTCAAGCGGCTATCACCAAGGAATTGCTCGAAATCGTCGGCGGCGCTGAGGGATTGAAGTAAGCAGCGCAGTCGGACGTTAGTAGCCCTAATCAACCTTAACCGGATGTCATATGTGTGCTCCTAAAAGGATGCGGACGATACTTAACCTCATCATCGGTGTGGGTCTGCTGGTCGGATGCGGAGGGTGGGGAGGCTACAAGCACAAGAGTGAGAAGTTTAGTTCGCTCAGAGTCACCTTCCCCGACAAATGGGAGGTATGGGACCGCTCGGACGACACCCGGGATTTCCTCGTCGCGACGATGGACGGCGTGCCTGATGCACAGATCACCATCATTGCCGATCCAGCGGCGCCTGATTTACATCCGACCGAGCTTTACCCGACTTTTGAGACCGGCGGCAGCGACCGTCAGGATCTCCCGGAGTTCTCGGTTGAAGAAAAGGGCACCGTCTCCGTTGCCAATGCCGAAGGTCGTTTCATCAAGGTCGAATGGCTCGGCGAAAAGAGCCGTATGAAGGGTTATCGAGCCCTCTTCGTAGGTCATCGATTTGTGCTCAATGTGCGCATTGCACTGTCCGTGGACGACTTCACCGTGCATGAACTGGAAATCATGCGGATGATGAAGAATATCGAAATCTGATGACCGCTTCGCAGCCGGTCACAAAATTCAGCACTCTACACTCTACACCTTACCAATGTCTGCAACCGGAACCGTTCGTCAGATCATCGGCGTCGTCGTGGACGTCGCCTTTCCCGAGGGAGACCTTCCGCCTCTCTACAACGCACTCACCATCGACCGCGGCGACAAGGGGTCGCTGGTGCTTGAAGTTCAGCAACATCTGGGTGACCGGATGGTGCGCACAATCGCCATGGACGCCACCGATGGACTGCAGCGCGGCTCGCTCGTCGTCGATTCGGGCAGCCCGATTACCATCCCGGTCGGACCTGGCACCCTGGGCCGACTGATCAACGTAACCGGCGAGCCGATCGACGGCCTCGGACCGATCGCGACCGACATCCGCTATCCGATCCACCGCACTCCACCGCCGCTGGTCGATCTCGACACCGCCAGCGACATCCTCGAAACCGGCATCAAGGTGATCGACCTCATCCAGCCCTTCGCTCGCGGTGGTAAGATCGGCCTCTTCGGCGGCGCCGGAACCGGCAAGACGGTCATCGTGATGGAGTTGATCAACAACATTGCCAAACAGCATGGCGGCATCTCGGTCTTTGCTGGGGTCGGAGAGCGGACCCGCGAAGGCCACGACCTGCTGCGCGAAATGATCGAATCAAACGTTGTCGCCTATGGTGACAAATTCGACATCAAGTCCTTCGACCTTGCGACCGTCGATCACGCCGCGCTCAAGAACTCACGCGTTGCAATGTCGTTCGGCCAGATGAACGAACCCCCCGGCTGCCGCGCTCGCGTCGGCTTGACGGGAGTAACTCTCGCTGAGTACTTCCGCGATGTCGAGGGGCGCGATGTGCTCTTCTTCGTCGATAACATCTTCCGGTTTACCCAGGCCGGCTCGGAGGTCTCTGCGCTCCTTGGGCGGATGCCCTCAGCGGTCGGTTACCAGCCGACGCTGGCGACCGAGATGGGTGCTCTTCAAGAGCGGATCACTTCGACCAAGAAGGGTTCGATAACTTCGGTGCAGGCGATCTACGTTCCTGCCGACGACCTGACCGACCCGGCACCGGCGACGACCTTTTCGCATCTCGATGCGACGACGGTGCTCTCCCGAAAGATCGTCGAAATGGGCATCTACCCGGCCATCGACCCGCTTGACTCATCGTCGAGGATTATGGATCCGGCAGTCGTAGGCGCCGAGCATTACGGCGTCGCCAAGCGCGTCCAACAGATCCTGCAACGTTATAAGGACTTGCAGGATATCATCGCCATTCTGGGAATGGATGAACTATCCGATGAAGATAAGTTGACTGTCGAAAGAGCGCGGCGGATTCAAAAGTTCCTCTCCCAGCCGTTTCATGTCGCCGAGGCCTTTACCGGTCGGCCAGGTGTCTATGTTCCCATCAAGGAGACCGTGCGCGGCTTCCGGATGATCATCGACGGCGAACTCGACGACGTGCCCGAGCAGGATTTCTATATGGCCGGTACCATCGACGAGGTCCAAAAGCGTTGGGAGGAGCGGCGTAAAGTTGCCTGAGGCTGCAACAACCACCGTCGGCACGATTCATGTGACCCTCGTCACTCCTTTCGGCACCCAGCAGGAATACGATATTCGTCATCTTCGGGCGCCGGGAGTCGAGGGCGAGTTTGGTGTCCTGCCGGGACACATTCCCTTCCTGACACCGCTGCGCATCGGCGCATTACACCTCGATAGCGATGACGGACGGCGCACCTGGGCGGTATCGGGAGGCTACTTTGAGATCATCGACGACCGCGCAGTGATCCTGGCCGAGACAGCCGAGCCAGCCGATTCAATCGACCTTGAGCGCGCGGAAGCCGCGCGCCGCCGGGCGCTTGAGCGGCTGCAACTTGCAGCAGAAGGTGTCGATAATGAGCGGGCTCGGGCATCTCTTGCCCGTGCAGTCAACCGGCTCGGAGTCGGTCGAGGCTCATGACCTTTGATAGGTCTCCACTCACTCCTTGACGCTGCCTGTCATCCGTTGACAGCGGGCTTGCTATGCTTCCTATGGCTGACTGGAGTTGTGCTTCTTTACGATTTTGCTTGACAATGCGCTGTTTCGTGATTATTATGGTCTGTCCTATGGACCTCACGGCGCTCCAAATTAGCCGTGCCGATCATATTATGGTCCGTTCCAACCCGGAGTGGAATTGTCGATTCGCCGATCGCTGATCGGACTGATTAGCCTTGCCACCCTCGCGATCTCTCTTGCCCCCTTGCGCCTGTCGGCAGCAGAGAGTGGCGAGCCCGACTCGTCCGATGCCCTTTATCGCGCCTATTCCGAATTCTACTTCCTGCGGCGCTGGGTCGAGTCCCGGCATGAGTTGATACTTCGCGAGTCATTCCTCGCCTGGCTCTATCAGAGTGCGGCTGCTGAGGCTGAAGCGCGCGCGGCTCAAAATCCTGCTGCCGTGCTTGAAGCTATGACGCCTCCCGAACTGTCGGGCTGGAGCGAAGACCATTATCTCCCTGAAGAACTCCCCGAGGATGCCCCTCTTAGGATTCGATTCCGGCAGGTTCTCGACTTTGAGCGCGACGAATTCAACCACAAGTATCTCCAGGCTCGTCTGATCAAGGATCGGCTGATCGCATCCGCCAACCCGGTCGAACGGAAGCGAATGTTCCGGCGCGACCTTGAGACAGCCCTGTTGGCTTATCGCGATAACGACTATCGTGCCGCGCTCCTCAGGTTCGATGAGTGTCTCGAAGCCTACGGTTACAGCGATGTCGCCGATGTGGCTTACTATCGCGGTGAGACTTTTCTGGCGTTGAACCTCTACGACCAGGCGTATGCCGATTTCCGCTTCGTCGTGGAGCGAACCGCTGAACCGGGTCTTCGTCGCAAATCCCTTGGGCGCTTAGTATCGCTGGCCGGTGACCGGGGTGATGCCGCCGGCTTGAAGGAGGTGCTCAACCTTTACACCTCCGAGTTCGGCGCTATGTCGGACGCTAACTACTGGCAGACCATAGACGTCGCGGCACGCTACTTTTTCGCTGCCGGGAATTGGACAGCCGCAAGGACGCAATCCCTTTCCATTCCTGACAAGTCGGATCGCTACGCCGCAGCGCAGTTGCGCGCCGCCAATTGTTCTCTCGCTCTTCTCGACCTTGAGGATGCCGAAGAGCGCTTCACCGCGCTATCCAGTCATTCCGGCAAGGATGCAGATGTCAATATCGCTCGCGAGGCGCAGGTCAAGATAGGCATCATCAATTACTTGCGTGGCGATTGCGACATCGCCTTTACGGAATTTACCCGGATCAAAGGCACTGATGAACTGGCCGAGCAGGCCGAGTTGATGAGCGCCTGGGCGCTCTATAAACTGAACGCCCTGAGGCAGGCGCGCGAACTGCTACGCCGGTTCATCGATACCCATCCCGGCAGCCAATACCTTTATGAGGCTCAATGCCTGGACGGCTTCTGCGCCGAACTGATGGGTGAAAACAGCACGGCACTCGAGCACTACCGGCGGGTGATGTCGGCTCTTGACGACCGGCAGGACTTCCACGACTATAACTATGAACTGAAGTCCATTTCCGAGGTTCAAGGCGCCCTCGCCGGCCTTGAGGAAGCCCTGTTTGTAGAGGCTGAGCGCGAGTATTTCGATAGTTACGTGGCACTGCATCGCAAGATGATGCAGTTGACTCAAGGGGTTCGGTTCTCCCGGGCTATAAAGACGACGCCACTCCTAAAGGAAATCATCGCCGAACAGGCTGCCCTGGGTGATCTTTTCAGCCAGCAGGATGCTCTGGAGAGTGCAATCTACGAGACCCAGGACAGTAAACTGCTTGCCGAATACGAGGCGATCGTCAACCGCCTCTATGAAGCCGGCGGCGATCTTGGTTCGGCATCGGCTTTCTATCTAAAGCAACGTTCCTTGATCCAGCGCGAGCAAGATCAGGCGTTTGAAGCATTGATGGCCGACACCCTCGCAGCACGGCTTGAGCGGGAATGGAGCGCATCGCAGGAAACCATAGCACTGCTCAAAGCCGAGCGCGCCCGAGTCGGCGGTGACGATCCCGAAATGGCTATCGACCTGGCTGGTCTTGAGGTCGATCTGACCGCACTGCAGGATCGTATTCTTAGAGTCCGCAGCGATTTGCGAAGGATCGGACAGGATCACGTCGTCAGCCGGCTCGAAGACTGGAGTGATTTCGCCTATCGTCGCTACACTTTCGGCGGCGTCAATTTCGACGACCTCTACGCCCGGCTCGACCGGCTCGAAGCACTTGATACCCATATCCGGACGGCTGGAAAGGTCTTGCAGGATCGCCGGGCGGTCCACCGTGAAGCGGTTCCCCTCGATGAAAACCTTACCCTTGCCAGCGCCCCAGGTGAGGCTCCTTACTTTGCACCCATGGTGCCGCTTTGGGGACTGGAATCGTCTGGTGATGATGCCGCTCCTTCATCCTTGGAAATGGCGCCGCTTGAGGAGGCTGCGCCTGATACCGCCGCTCCCGACACAGGAACGGTGATTCCCGAGCCGGTGGGTGATGCACCAATCGAGACGCAGCCTGCTCCACCATCGGAAACCGAATCGGAAGTCCGTCCTCCAGAGTCTTCGCCCGAGCCTACGCCCGAACCGGATCCTTCGCCCGAGCCTGAGCCAGAGCCTGAGCCTACTCCTGAACCTGAGCCATCGCCCGAGCCTCCATCCGAACCGACTCCCGTGCCGGAGCCAACTCCTGAGCCTGTGCCATCGCCCGAGCCTGAGCCATCGCCCGAGCCTGAGCCTGAACCTGAACCTGAGCCCACTCCGCCCTCAGAACCCGAGAGTGCACCTGAAGAACCTTCGGGAGGTAATTCCAGTGATGCGGAGGGCAATCGATGAGAAATCGCCTCTACGCTCTACCTTTGGCGCTCGTGCTCGCCTTGATGGTCCTTTCAGGTCTGATGCAACTGATCGCGCAGGAACCCGAGGAGAACGAGGATTCACTAAAGGTCGTTCTCGGCCTCGAACAACTTCCTCCTGACGTCCGCGGACGCTGGATAGGCTTGCGCAACCAGGTGGATCCAGAGCGCTATGGCGACCTGCTCGGCGAAGGCGAACTGCTCCTCTGGCAGTTGGGAGAATTGCGCCAGTCGATCGGGATACGGCCACCCACACCCGATATGCCGGCTTATAGCCTATATAGCAGTATCGAAGGCCGGCTGATATCACTTCTCGATAAGATTCAACTCGCCATCGTCCTGAAGATGCCGGACGAGGAGTTGGAAGGACTGCTTGATTATTACCGCAGCGAAAAGGAGAGCCTTGTGGCGGGAGCGCGCTCCGAGCGACAACGCCTGATCGACGAAGGTGTCGCCCTCCTCCGCCAGCATGAGAACGATCCCTACTTCCTGCGTTATCCGCATCGTCGTGCGGCTATAGCAGACCTTTACTTCCGGCTCACCGAACTGATTTACGAGGAGTCTTACGACCGGTTCCTCGATGAGACCGACACCTATATAGCCCAACTCGACTCGCTCTCCAAGGTTAACCCTCAGGCGGTGCAGGGATTGATCCCGCCCAAGCCCGACTATAGCCGGGTATTGGCGATGTATCAGCGCATCGTAGATGAGTTTCCCGCAAGCCAGTTTGCCGACGACGCACTCTACAACCTCGCGGTGTTGTTCGGTGAAAGCGAGCATCAGAGCGACCGGGTCCAAGCCAACCGGCTGCATGAAACTTTGCTTCGAGTCTATCCGGAAAGCGACTATCGGCTCAATTCCCTTCGGCGGATCGGCGAATTCTACTTCAACCCGCCGGTCAACGACCTCGAAAAGTCCGTTGAGATCTACCAACAGATCGCAACCGAGTTCAGCGACACCGAATACCTAAGCGAAGCCTGGTATAAACTCGGTTGGTGCTACTACCGGATGAACGAGATTGAGGCGGCAGTTGAGCACTTTGCCCGTTCGCTTGACGCAGCGCGCTACGATGAGAGCCGTTCCGCCGGATCCGGAGGGATCGACATCGCCACCGAGTCGATCAACTACATCGGCATCTGCTTTGCCATCGATCCCCGGGACTGGAAAGGCGCCGGAATCGGCAATTTGGTCGCCTGGCTCGACACGAATCCCGAACGAAGGACTCGCTACGGCCGCCGGTTGATCGTCCAGTTGGGCGACATCTATCATCTGCAAATTGGTCGCCATGCAGATGCCGTCGAGGCTTATGAGCGGTTCGTCGCATTCTATCCGCTCGATCCACGCACCTGGAAGATCGCTCGCAGTGTCGTAGAAATTTTCCAAAGCGGCGAGATTTACAATCCACAGCGCGCCTACGGCGAGAAGATCAAGTTTTTCCAGACCTTCAGTCCCGATTCTGTCTGGTGGGCCGCGAACGATGATCCAGCCGGGCGTAATGAACTTACTATTCTGCTTGAGAGTTATCTCGATCTGATCCTGCAGGAAACCCTGGCGCTGGCGAGCCAGTCGAACTCACCGGAACTATTTGCCGACTACGAGCGCTTTGCCCGCCAGTATCTCCGCTTTTGGCCGCACGGTCCAAATGCTTATCGAATCCATTACAACCTCGCCTCCTCGCTCGAGAAGAGCCGCGACAAGCGTATGCTGGCTTTGCGCGAATACTGGCAGGTCGTCAACGCCTACACTGACACCTCCAATCGAGCCGTTGCTGCTCAGCGCATAGTCGGCATAGCACAGGATTTGATGAAGGAAGAGCGCGAAGGGACGATTCGCCTCACCGCCCAGGGCACAATTGAACCGGGAGTGGGAGTCGTTGCCGATGCAGCCGTTGACACCTCCGTCGCTCTGCCGATACCGACTCCGTTAATGAATGGAGAAGCGCTCCTTCTCACCTCGTTCGACCTGTTTGTCAGCCTTTATCCGGCATCCCCGCTGGTGCAGCAGATGCTTTATCAGGCCGGGAGCATTCTCTACGACCACAACCGGTTCGCCGATTCGCGCCTCTATCTGGAGCGACTTCTTGCCGAGTTCCCGGACAGTAAGTTTACCGAGGATGCCTACACCTTGCTCCTCGAAAGTCGGTTCCGGATGAATGAGTTTGCCGAGGTCGAGGGGATCGCGGCTCGGATCAAGGACGCAAAGGTCTCGGACAAACTTCGCGAAGCCGCCGGCAAGCGCAAGGCCGAGTCGGTCTTCCTCAACGCATCGAATCTGAAGCAGGGTGAGGATCACTACGCGGCAGCGGCAGAATTCCGACGCGTTGCACTCGAATCACCAGACTTTCAATTCGCCGACCGGTCGCTCTTTCAAGCCGGACTCGAGTTCAACCTGGCCGAAGCCTGGAAAGAGGCTAACGAGGCCTTTCTCTTGCTCGCCGACCGCTATCCCAAGTCGGAGTTTGGCGACAAGTCACTTTACAATGCCGGCTTCAACCTCCAGAGCAATCTGAAACAGCCGGCCCAATCAGCTGCAGTCTTTGAGCGACTAGCCAACGCCTTCCCGCAGTCCGATCTGACCCAGGGTGCGCTCTCCAATGCCAGCGCCAACTTCAATCAGGTGGAGGATCACCGTTCGGCAATCCGGGTCAATGAACTCTACGTTAAACTCTACCCCGCGGCTGAGGATGCAAGCGTCTATCTCTTTGAGAATGCGTCGCACTACCTGAAGCTGGGCGAGGTTGATAAAGCCAACGACATCTATCGCCGCTTTGCCGAGCGTTATCCCGACGATCCGCGCACTGTGCAAGCCTATTTCGAGCGTGGCAAATACCTCCTCGATAAAGGTGACCGCGCCGGTTCCGCCAAGGAATATACCGCCACTGTCGATGCTCATCAGCGACTGGTAGGACGCGATCTTGCCGGTTCACCGCGCTATGCTTCGCAAGCCCTTTCGGCGCTTCTCCTTTGGGAACAGGAAGAGTATGCCAAACTCCGCCTGAATGTCCCTGAGGCGCAGTTCGCCGCTACCAAGGAGCGCAAGAAGCAGTGGCGCAATGCGATGGTCGAGAAGTATCAGCAACTGGCCCGACTTGGTCAGAAGGAAGCCTACCGGGCTTTCTACCAGATGGGACTTCTCGACGAGGACTTCGCTCGCAACACCTACGCCCTCGAGAATCCTCCCGGAAAGACCGATCAAGCCCGACAGGAGGCGCTCGCCAAACTGATTGACGAGTCGATTATCCTGAATCTCGTCGCTGCGCAGACCTACCGCAGCGGATACGACAATCTTACCGGCATTATCCAGCCGCTTGAGCAGGAGCGCGCCAAACGCGGCGTTGAATTCGCTAGTTACAGCGAAATGGTCGCACGCCTGCAGAAGGACGAATCTGCAATTGGGGTTGCCGATTCGCTCTCCAGGATGACCAGTCTCCAACGGGCACTGGTGGAACTCGACTCGGCGCTTATCGAAGCTCAGCGTTGGTCGGACTCCTGCCGATTGAAGATTCCTGAAGTTGTCTTCCGCAATGGCGACTATCTGACTCGCCTCTGGAAGTCGAGTGGCTTCAATGTCCGTTCGACCGACAAGGACGAGGAGGTTCGAATGCTCTTCCGTGAGGAAGCAGTCAAGAACCTGGTCACACCGCTGGCACCGGAAGTGATTGGGCAGTATGCTCAAGCCCTCCTGACGGCACGTGAGGTCGGACTTGCCGAACCCTGGCGCAGCCGGGCCGAGCAAGGTTACGCCGCAACGCTCGATACACTCTTGTCGCAGTATGTCGAGCAAGTTAATCTGGCTCAATCGCGCCTCGATCGCTACATCGGGCAGTATGAGACGATGCTCCCCCGGGGAGGGAACGCCAAGTCTCCCCAAGGCTTCTATCCCGATGAAATGGGTGGCATCATCCTCGATCAGATCGAGTATGTGAATGCCTTCTTGGGTGATTTGCTTGCGGCTTACCGGCTAACGCTCGACACCCTCGCATCGTATCATCTGCCCTATGGCTTCGGCGAACAAGCCAACAATAAGGCACTCGGCTATCTGCTTGAAAAGGCCAATCAGTTTCAACGTTATATAGAAGATGCCCGCCGGCGTCACGAGCAGTATGCCGCGAAGTATGATGAGACGAGCGAGATTCACTGGGACGACGCTGCGGTGGCCTTCGAAGACGCCGCCGGCAATTTCGCAACCTATGAGGCTGCACTGCTCGAGGGGGCGTTCCAGTTGCGTCAGGACTATGCACTTTCGGGTGAGACCGGCATCGAAATCATGCATCGCCTGATTGCCCTCAACCCCGATCGATATGCGGCAATGGCAGGCATTGCGGCGCAGCAAAACGCGATCGTGACCGATGCCCGGTGGAAAATCTGGGCGGAAAGTGTGGACGGCTTCCAGGATGTGCAATTCGACGATGGAGAATGGCTTGCTTCAGTTGAGTCCCGCTTCCCGGGCGGATCGGCATTTGGAATCCTCGACAGCCTGGGTGCGCGTTCAATCTGGTTTAGTCGCGAACGGCCGCTTCCGGTTACCCAGGTAATAGAAGTCCCGGTCGAGACTCCTCCACCGGCGGAAACGCCTGCCCCTGTAGAATCGTCTTCCGACACGACCGGATCCGATTCTATAGCCGGCGAAGCGACCGAAATGGATATGCTCTCACTTGAGGAGTCAGCCGAAAGTGATACTTCGGGTGGATCGGGAGAAGATGCGATGCCTGAGGATACCCTTGCAAGTGCCGGGGAGACGCCTACGACAACGCCGGCCCCTTTCACACCGCCGCCTCCCGAACGTCGCACCATTGAAGTAATTCCCCCCGAGGAAGAGGCGCTATACCGCCTCTGGATGGAGTCCGACAGCGCCGGTGTTCGTCGCTACTGGTTCCGCCGGACTTTCGCGCTCGAAGAGAAACCGACATCGGGCCGAGTCTGGGCTACCGCCGACGACAACTACAGCCTATTCGTCAACGGCACATATGTGTCCGAAGACAAGCCGGACGAGGTTGACTGGCAGATGGTCGATGAGATCAACATCACCGATTACCTGCAGGTTGGACGAAACGTCATTGCCTTCGAGGCTTCGGATGTGGACGCGACGCGCTATGGGCTGCTCGCCGGTCTGATCTACGAGGTCGTCCCGGATCTTCAGAAACAACTTTCTTCGGTCGTAGATCGAGCCCGGCAGGAAGACCTTCGGCGCAAGTCTGAGAGTGCTGCCTGGTTGAGGTTCGCCGGCACACCCAAGACGCCGCAGGCAACCCCCGAAACTGTTGCCATCAGCGTAACTCCAGCACCCGGAGAAGAGCTCTCCACGCCGCCGAGGCCTGCTGTCGAGAAGCCGACTCCGGAACAGTTGCACGACTTTCGCGTCAACATAAGGAACAAGTTGCGCTAATGGACTATTCCAAACATCCGCGACCGTTATTCTGGAGCATAGCCGCAGTTGCGGTGGTGACTTCCTCGCTTCCGGCTCAGCAACCCGCCAGGAGCGGATCCGAAGAGGTCCTAATGCTGGAGGAGATCCGCATCGAAGTCCAGCCTGAGCGTCCTACGGTCGTCATCACCATTCCGCGACAGCGCCCTTCCATCAAGCCGGTAGCGCTGAGCAAGGACATTGAGACCCTGGCGCAAGGTGAAGCGCACCGGGTAAAGCCCCGACTTTCCGATCTGACACCGGCTCAGGTCGAAGATGAGCAAAAGATGCTTGCCAAAGAGCGAACGCCGTAGTATATTGTGCGCTCGTATTCGACCCGGCGGGGAGACACCTCTCCGCACTAAGACTTTCAAACGAATGCCGGCCATCATCCGCGCGGGCGGAACGTCCGGACTCACAAGACATAAATCAACAATCCGAGACTGACGGAGGACCAAGGTCTAATGGCATCGCAATTCTTCCATACGTTCAGCACCAGCGTTCCGGGCTGGCAGATGATGTGGGCGATCCTGCTCTTCGGGATCTTCACCATCGCCATAATCATCGAACGCGGGCTCTTCATTTACGTGAAGTCGAACGTCAACGCGAACCTCTTTATGGCGGAGATTCGCAAACTGGTGTCAGCAGGCGACTTCAAGAAAGCGATCGCGCTTTGTAAGTCGGCTGGTGAGAAAGCCCTTCCCAAGGTTGTCCATGCGGCTCTCTCTGAGGCTGACCGCCGGGAGTTCGTCGATTATCGCGCGGTCCAGAACGCTGTGGACGAAGCCACCCTCGAACTGATCCCCAGACTCTCCAAGCGGACCGGCTTCCTCGCCGTGCTCGGCAACATCGCCACCCTCACCGGTCTTCTTGGCACCATCTACGGTCTGATCATCTCCTTCTCGGCGGCCGGTTCAGCCGGTGGAGGTGCCGAAGCGTTGGCTCAAGGTATCGGTATTGCGATGTTCACGACTTTGTGGGGCCTTGTCGTTGCCATCCCGGCCATCATCGCCTACACATTGATCAACACCAAGACCAACGACATCATCGACGACATCGACGAGCACTCGGTCAAACTGATACACCTCCTGACCGGAGGCAAGTAAGTGGCTTTCAAACCCTCGCTTAAGAAGAAGCGGGAGCCGGAAAGCACCGAACTGAACCTGCTGCCGGTGATGAATCTTATCATCGTGCTGATTCCAATGCTCTTGAGCGTTGCAAAGTTGACCCAGATGGCGCTCCTCGAATACCTCCCTCCGGCTGAAGCCGCCGAGGCTGAGGATGCGGGCGCGCCGCCGCAAGAGCAAGGCGCCGGCGACAAGCCGACTACCCTCAGTCTGCTTGTCAATATCGCCGAATCCGGCTTGCAGGTCAGCATGTTCAATAAGGTCGAGCCGGGTCCTTATTTCTTCGAGATACCTCTGAAGCCCGATGGTGAATACGATTACGCGACTCTGACCCAACGCCTCTACGAAGTGAAAGAGCGCGAGGTCGGTTCGCCTGTCGGTGCCGATTCGGTGCTGAATGACAAAACCGGTCGATATGACGTCTTCCCGACCTACCGGGTCAAAGACGGGCGGGAGGTCTCTATTACCGCCATCGGCCGGACGTCGTTCCAAAACGTAGTCCGGGTGATGGATGCCTGCCGCAACATCACATTTGCCGGCGAAATGCAGGAACTCTTCCCGATCACGATCCTGAAGCAGTTCCAGTAGTCTCGATTCCGCAAGACTTGAACCTCAAGGAACCATAAATGGCGTTTGCACCCTCGAAGAGCGGCAAGCACCGCCGCAAGGAGAAGGGCGAACTCTTGCTCAACTCGATGATGGACATGATGACCATCATCCTGCTCTTTCTCTTAAAGACGATGGGATCATCGGGAGCCCTGCTCCGGCCCTCGCCCTATGTCTCCCTGCCGGAGGCACAGCGCGAGAAGGAACCGGAGAAAGGACTCGGAATCCTTATCACCGGAATGGGCGTATTCGAAGATGTTGAGGCGAAACGCGATGCCGCTGGAAACCTTCTGCCTCCGCGCCAGATTTCGGACACTGAGGAGATGAGCGACCCTGCCAATGTGGTCGTCCCAAGCCTTGAAGACTTCCTCCGCGAGCATAAGGACTTCACCCTCCGGCTCGGCAAGCCGTTCAAGGGCGAAATCACCGTCCAATGCGATAAAGAGGTAACCTACGACTGGCTGCTTAAAGTGATCAACACCTGCGGCCAGACTGAATACGCCTCGATCGACTTTGTCGTCCTTAAAGCGAAGAAATCGTGAGGAAGATATGACCCAGGCTATGACCTTTCCCCGCGAATTCGAACGCAGTTTCTTTCGCGACCTCGATCGCAACTTCTTCACCATCTGGCTCATCTGCTTCATCCTGGGCAATGGCATTTGCCTCTATATGGCAGGACAGCCGGTCAAGGAACTGACTGCGGAGCAAGTGAAGCGCTATACCGAGGCGATCTACCGCGTTAAGACCACCGCCCCAGCCAAGGTTGCCAAGAAGGCTGAGACCAAGGTTGCGGTTGGGGAGGAGAAACCGGTAGATGAAGCCCCCAAAGTCGAGGAGAAGAAAGCCGAAGTGCGGTCCATGTCGGCTGAAGAGAAAGCCGAGCGTCTTTCTGCCGAACGTGAAGCCCGCCGCCAGAAGCAGGAGGCGCGCCGTCAGGCCATCGCCGAGCGCGTCAAAATCGTCGCCGGACCGACCGCACGCGGTGGCGCCCGGCGCGGTGGTGCCGCCGCCGCCCGCGAAGCCATCGGCCTTTCCAGCGGCCAGATGAGCGGCTTCAATGTGAAGGAAATGGTCGGCATGGTGGGAGAAGCCGGCACCGCCGAAAAGGTAAAGAAACTGCGCGGCGGAGGCGCAGTATCCGCTGACGTCGGAGATATTGACATCTCGGCTCTGAAGACGACCTTCTCGGCCGATGAACTCGACCTGATGGTCAATGAAGCGCCGCTGCAGGTCTCCAAGAGTGCCATTACCGCCAAAGGCTCAGGCACCAAAGCCAAACAGCGCAGCCAGGGCGCAATAGGGGATCTGGTCCTCCAGAACAAGAACCAGGTGCAGTATTGCTACTGGACTCTCAAGAAGCGAGATTCGAGCCTGAAAGGCCGGTTAGTCGTCGAATTCACCATTGCTCCATCGGGCGAGGTGATCCGGGTGAGGTTCCGGGAGAGCAACTGGGGCGGCAACAGCCTTGGCGGAGATGTCGAACGCTGCATCGAGAACGTTCTGAAGTCGTGGCACTTCGAGGCGATTCCTGACGCTGACGGCAACGTAACGGCCGGCGCGACCTACATATTCGAATAGAGAAAGCCCTACTCTGGCATCGCAAGGCGGGGCTGAGTCTTCAGCCCCGTTTTTGCATATAGTAAGGAACTACTATGAACCGCACTATCGGGCAGACCCTCTTTTGGGCGCCACGAATCTTAACGATCGCCTTTGCCCTTTTCCTGGCGCTGTTCGCCCTCGATGCCACCCAGGAGACAAGCGGACTTTGGGAAGGCATCGGTGCGACGCTGATTCACCTATTACCCACTTCGACCATTCTGCTGATACTGGTCGCTGCATGGCGGTGGGAGTGGATCGGAGCCCTGCTCTATGTTGCAGCCGGAGTGGCTTACATCGTCTTGTTTCCGCCTGCCCGACAGCATTTGTCGTGGATTCTGACGATCTCCGGCCCGGCTTTCCTGATCGGCATCCTCTTTCTGTTCAACTGGTTCAAGCACAATGAACTGCGACGCCTTCACGGGCATCATTAAAGGATTTGTTTAACCTTGAGTTACAGAACTCACACCTGCGGCGAACTGCGAGCCGTTCATAGCGAACAGTCCGTAACCATGGCCGGTTGGACGGCACGGGTGCGCGATCTTGGCGGACTCACCTTCGCCGACCTGCGTGACCGCTACGGCAAGACCCAGGTTGTCGCCGATAGAGGCACTGCAGCCGCCGACTTCCTCAAGAGCCTCCATAACGAAGACGTCATTCAGATTACCGGCACGGTAGGCTTGCGTCCGGCCGGGATGATCAATAAGGAAATGGCGACCGGCGAAGTCGAAGTGAAATTAGAGTCGTTTGTCCTCCTGTCTCCTGCGGCGCCGCTGCCGCTCGGCGTTGAGGAGGCGGAAGAAGCCGGTGAAGACCTTCGTCTGCGCTATCGCTGCCTCGACCTGCGCCGCCCACGGATGTTAGGAAATCTGCTCCTGCGACATAGAGCGCTCCAGTCGGTACGTCGTTTCCACGATGAGGCCGGTTTCGTTGAGGTCGAAACGCCTTTCCTTATCCGCTCGACGCCGGAGGGTGCGCGCGACTATCTCGTGCCGAGCCGCGTTCATCCGGGTCATTGCTATGCACTGCCCCAGTCACCGCAACTCTATAAGCAAGCCCTGATGGTTGCCGGGCTCGACCGGTATTGCCAGATTGTCCGCTGCTTCCGTGACGAAGACCTGCGTCGCGACCGCCAGCCTGAGTTTACTCAAATAGACCTTGAGATGTCGTTCGTCGATGAGGAAGACGTCTTTTCTCACGTAGAGCGAATGATGCAACGATTGGCATTCGATACGCTCGGCATCGAAGTGCCTTTGCCGCTGCCCCGGATCGACTACTTCGACGCGCTTGCCCGCTTCGGCAGCGACGCTCCCGACCTTCGCTATGGACTGGAAATTAAGAGGATTGACCCGCACTTTAGAGGGAGCGGTTTTCGTGCCTTCGAGGAGGCTCTTGCCGGTGGTGAAGGGGTCTTTGGTATAAACGCACCTGGTAAAGGGGAACTTTCGCGTCGGGAGCGCGTAGAACTTGAAGAACTTGCCAGGAGCGAGGGTCTGGCCGGCTTGCTAACAGCACCGCTGTCAGGCGAGGGGCTTACCGGAGTTCTGGCCAAGGTCCTCGATTCAGAGCGCCAATTGGCTCTGGCAAAGGCGTTGGGAGCAGTTCCCGGTGATATGCTGATGCTTGCCGCCGGTCCGGTGGGAGCAACCCTTGCCGAATTGGGGCGGCTGCGCCGGGCGTTGGCGTTGCAGTGGAATCTGATTGAACCGGGCGAACTTCGGTTCTGTTGGGTGCCGAATCCACCGCTTTTCGAGCCGGCGGGCGATGGTGAAGGACTGACCGCCGTTCATCACCCTTTCACCTCGCCGGTGCCGGAAGATGTCGATTTACTTGAGAACGAGCCGCTTAAAGTTCGCAGCCGTGCTTATGACCTTGTCCTGAACGGCTTTGAAGTCGGCTCGGGGAGCATCAGAATGCACGACCCGGCGCAACAGGAGCGGGTCTTTAAGGTGATCGGCCTCGAGCAGTCTGAAGCGCGCCGGAGGTTCGGGTTCCTGCTGGAGGCATTGTCCTACGGTGCGCCGCCACACGGCGGCATCGCGCTCGGTTTCGACCGGCTGGTTATGCTGCTGGCGGGAGAAACGAGCATCCGGGAGGTGATCGCCTTCCCCAAGACCAACACCGCCGTATCACTAATGGACGGATCGCCCGCAGCAATCGATGCTGAGCAGATGCGGGAACTCGGGTTGGAGTGGATTGCCTCAAAAAAGGCTTGACTTTTGTGATTGGTCGCATTACTATTGAAGTAGTGCTGGAGGTTCGGTCTGAAATTAACAGGAGAAGCAATGAGATTGTCGGGCAAAGGTGTCGGCTTAGCCGTCGCACTGGCCCTGTCTGCCTCGATCCTCACCGTCGGCTGCACGAAGTATGCAAGCCCCGACGACCTGAAGCGACTCGATGAAGCGCAGAAGGCCGCCATCGCCGCGGAGAAGGAACTCGACCAACTGAATAAGGAACGCGCTGACCTCGAGCGCCAGGTTGCCAAGAAGCAATCGGAAGTCGATGCAGCCCAGGCCGAGTTGGATCAACTTAAAACGAAGTAACCCTTAAGGGAGAACAGAATGAACCGCAACTATACGATTCTTGCGGCGCTCCTGATGGCGGTTACGCTCGTTTTCGTGACCGTCGTCCCCGCTGCTGCCGCCGAGCGGATGAAGTATGAGGACTACCAGCGGCAGTTGAAGGCTTATCAGGACCGCGAAGCCGCAGCCCGGACGGCGATTGACGCCGAGCAGCAGGCTATTGCCGCGCTCCGCACTCAATTGGCCGATCTCGAATCCCATCTGGCCGGACTGTGGGACGAGAAATTCGCCGCACTCGGCATCACCCGGGAGGCCTACGAGGCCTATCTGAAGCGCATCGAAGGCCTTGAAGCCCGCGTCGATGAACTTGCCAAGATGACCCCGGAGGCACTTCTCAACTACGCGAAGGAACTCGACGACATCGCGGCTCAGATCGCTTCCATGCTCACCGATCCGATTGCCCGCCTAAAGGCAGTCAACGAGCGTCTGACGGCATTGGCGGCGCGGGTCGAGCGGCTGAAGGCTTCGCTTCCCAAGCCGAAGCACGATATGTACACAGTCGTGCGCGGCGACTGTCTCTGGCGCATCGCCAAGAAGCCGGAGATCTACGCCGATCCCTTTAAGTGGCTCCGCATCTGGAGCGCTAACAAGACGATGATCCGCGACCCTGACCTGATCTACCCGAAGCAGCAGTTTGCGGTCCCGCGTCTAATCGGTCCGGGTGAGTATCTCGTTAAGCGCGGCGACAGCCTGAAGAAGATCGCCGGAATGGCCGACGTCTATGGCGACCCGTTCCAGTGGACGAAGATCTATCAGGCTAACAAGACCGGTAAGTTCCTCGACAATCCGAATGTCATTTACCCGGAGATGATACTCTCCATCCCGCGTAACTGACTCGCCTCTTTAGATTGAGCGGCGGGCAACAGGGGGGGTGCGTTGGGAGGGTGACAGATACTGCTGAGTGGTGCATCCTTCGGGAGAGGTTTCCGGTTATCTTTCGGATCGTCAGAAGCGCGCTTCTGACTTCCCAGATCGAGGTCGTATGCCCCTGCAACGCCGTATGGCGTGAGCGGGGGCATACCTATTTTTGAATTTGATGCGAGACTCACCGCCTACCGAACTGCTCATTGAAGTCGCTGATGATGTGGCTCCCCGACTCCTCGGCGTCGGGGAGAGTCACTTACGGCGCATCGAGGAGCGCGTTCAGACTTCACTCGGCGCACGTGGTAGCCGAATCTATATGCGCGGACCGGCTGCGGAACTGGAGAAACTGCGCCGCGTCTTTACCGACCTTGAGGCTCTCTGTCGCGATAGGGAGGAGGTAACAGATGCCGACCTTGACACCATTCTGAACCTGGCTGGACTCGGAACACCCCTTGCTCCAAGGTCAGGCAAGAATGGCGGGGAATTCGTTAAATCCGAAGGAGTGGGTGCATCCACCAGCGATTCGCTTCGCAAGTCGGGAGAACGTGGCGATCCGAGATCCTACGATGGTGCCAACGGGATTGTCTTCGAGTCGCCGCGCGGCACCATCCGGCCCCGTGGTGCTCATCAGGAACGCTATGTCCACTTGATGGAGCAAATGACGGTCGTCTTTGCGATCGGCCCGGCCGGGACCGGCAAGACCTATTTGGCGGTGGCAAAGGCCGTGGATGCCTTCCAGAGACGGCAGGTCGATAAGATCATCCTCGTCCGGCCCGTCGTCGAGTCGGGCGAAACCCTCGGATTCCTCCCCGGCGATATCCTCGAAAAGGTCGATCCCTATTTTCGTCCGCTTTACGACGCCCTCGGCGATATGATCTCCGTCGAACGTATGCGGCGGTTCATCGACCGCGGCATGATCGAAATCGCACCGCTCGCCTATATGCGGGGACGAACCCTCAACAACGCCTTCGTTATCCTCGACGAAGCCCAGAATACCACGTCGGGTCAAATGAAGATGTTTCTGACCCGACTGGGGGCGTCGTCCCGCGCGGTCCTGACCGGCGACCGGACCCAAATCGACCTGCCCGATCCTGGAAAATCGGGACTTATCGAAGCAGAAAGCATCCTGCAGGGCATTCAGGGGATCGGATTCATCGAATTCGACCAGGGTGATGTGGTGCGGCATCCGCTGGTGGCGGACATTCTGAAAGCGTATGAGAAGAAGGATGAAGGATGAAAACCGCAGGATCAAGGTGAAGTTCGGTTTGCACCCTCAAGTGTTGGCCTGTGCGGCACTGGGGGCGTTGTTGGGGGTGCTGGCGCCGCGAGGAAAGACGCTTGAGTTCGCATCACTGAGTGAAGGGAGCATCGCACCGGCGCGGGTGATTGCGCCGTTCGACTTTGAAGTGTTGAAAGGGTCGGAGGAACTGCGTGCGGAGCGAGCAGCGGCGGCAGCGGCGAGCGAAGTGGTCTTTGAGGGGATGGGCGACAGTTCTGGCAAGGTGGCTGATATCTTCGGCATTGGGCAGTTGGTGTCGAGTGAATTGAGCCGTATTGGACGGCGAGAGTTGACGGGAATCTACGACACTTTGGAAGAAGGAGACGACAGTGGTGGAGTGCGACTTGCTATGGTGGCGAGTCGGATCGACTCTGCGACCGGAAGGCGATTTCCTCCATCGGTTTGGCGTTATCTGGTCGGCTTGCACCTCGCATCGCCCAAGGGAGATGATCGTCTCGCCCGATTCTTTGATCAAATTGACCGCTCGCTGCGCACTTTGGGTCAAGCCGGAATTGTTGAGCGGCGGGATTGGGATCCCGATCGTTCTGAAGGCCGGGCACTTATTCGTCGTGGTATCGAGGAGTGGGAGATTCCTCTAAAGGCTGTCGTCCCGGTCAAATCGCCAATGGAGCGTTTGTTAAGCGCACTTCATGGGTTATTCACCAGTCTCCCCGATAGCGACGCTGCGGCTGAGGCCGCCGAAGCGATACTTGAGACAATGCTTCTTCCCGACTTGCGCTACGATGCCGAAACAACCGAAGCGCGCCGCAAAGCCGCGATGGCGAGGGTGCCACTCGCCAAGGGCTTCGTAAAGCGCGATGAACTTATCATCGACAGCCACATTCGGGTAACCCGGGAACACCTGGAGAAACTCCATTCGCTCGCCGTCAAGCGCGCTGAGATGGTCCTCGAGCGCGGCGGGGTATTGGCACGTCTGCCACTGGTCGGCACGCTCCTGATGGGTGGACTGATCGTTACCCTTTTTGCTCAGTTCCTTATTCGGGTGCGGCTGCCGGTCTGGCAGGACGTCAAACGCTCGGGACTTGCGGTGATGCTTCTTGCTGTAGCCTTTCTCGTGCAGGCCCTGGTCTTGCAGCGCCTCGAGGCTTCGCCTTATCTCGTTCCGGCGGCGGTTACGACGCTGCTTATAGCAATATTGATAGACCGGGCGACGGCACTTGGCGCGGCAGTGGCATTGGCACTCGGATCCGGTCTTATCGCCGGCAATGACTTTCAGTATGTCTTAATAACGGCGTCTGCTGGGATCGTCCCGGTGATCGCACTTGGCACGGTGCAGCACCGCCGCGACCTCATCCGGATAGGAGTGCCTTTGGCACTGGTTTATCTCGCTATTGTGCCGGCATTTCATATCATTACAGGCGGTGCCGGAGGCTCGCTTTTAGGCGGCCTCGGTGCCGGACTTGTTAGTGCCGCGCTTTCGCCGATCCTGGTGCTTGGACTGGTGCCGCTCTGTGAGGGGCTTTTTCGGATCACCACCGATCTCCGCCTTCTCGAACTCGTGGACTTGAATCAACCTCTCCTGCGGCAATTGGCTATCAAGTCACCCGGCACTTACCACCATAGTTTAATGGTAGGCAGCCTCGCTGAAGCCGGAGCCCGCGCAATAGGTGCGAATAGTCTTCTGACCCGTGCCGGTGCTTACTACCACGACATCGGCAAGATGGAGATAGGTGAGTATTTCATCGAGAATCAAGCCACTGGCAGCGAGAATATCCACGATCGTCTGGCTCCCGAGGATTCTGCGCGCATTGTGATAGACCACGTTCATCGCGGTCTGAGGCTGGCGACAGAACATCGCCTCCCGCCGGAAGTCACGGCATTTATCACTGAGCATCACGGCACGACCCGTCTGGCTTACTTTCTTGCCAAAGCCGGACGCGATGGCCGGCCTGGGGTCGATTCCGGAGCCTTTCGTTATCCCGGCCCAAAGCCTCGTTCGCGCGAGACTAGCATCCTGATGCTTGCCGACGCCATTGAGGCGGCCACACGGTCGCTGACCGCGCCTTCGCCGGAGGAGATAAGATCGACCATCGACCGCCTGGTTCGTATGCGGCTCACCGAAGGCGACCTCGACGAGTGCCCGTTGACGCTGCGGGAGATCGAACTGGTCAAATCGGAATTCCATAAGGTCCTGACCGGCATTCATCATCAGCGGGTCGTTTATCCGGAACCTCCCGGTGGGGCGACCGATGACGGGACTAACGAGAAACTAAAGAACTCCTCCTTGCCTTCCCCTATGAACGGGGATGTAAGTACCAGCGATCGCGCAATCTCTGGAAGGGCAAGCGAGGAGGAAGAGAACCGATGAGCGAGCGGGTGAACGCCGGTCGCCGCACCGGGCACGGAGGCGTCTTTGTAGAGTTTGAGGAGGCTGAGACCGACCCACACCTCGCACTGGCTTTGACATCGGCAATGAAACTTGCTATTGGTGGTGAAGGGCGTCGAATTGGCGGGTTAACCGTGATCCTGACGGGCGATGCCGTTTTGCAGGAGTTGAATCGTCAGTATCTGGAACTGGACGAAGTGACGGACGTCCTGGCATTCGATGTGGGCGACGAGGGATCTGAGACAGTGGAAGGGGATGTCTATATTAGCGTTCTCCAGGCGGGGACTCAGGCAGCGGTTCGGGGGGAAGCGGTGAACGTTGAAATCGTGCGGCTGGCGGTTCACGGGGTGCTGCATCTCTGCGGTTGGGATCATGACGATGAAGGGAGCCTTGCCGAAATGGTGGAACATGGCGAAGGCTACGTTCAGGAACTAATTTCGCGAGGTCTGCTTGGACGTTGAGACGATATTAAGGCTGGTGGTGGTGTTGTTGTTGTTGGTCTTATCGGCGTTTATCTCAAGCGCTGAGTCGGCTTACTTTTCGCTGGGCCGGAGCCGGCTCGAGCGGTTGCGGGCTTCCGATGATCCTCGAGGGAGGCTGGTAGGACGCCTGATGAGCCGTCCACGGGAGTTGTTGGCTGCGATCTTGACGGTGAATACATTGGTGAACACGGCAGCGGCGGCGTTGGCAGCGCTTGTGGCAATCGAATGGGCTGAGGCTGCAGACTGGGACATTGCGCTCGCGGTTGGCATCGAAGTCGTGGCGATCACTTCGGCGATTCTCTTTTTTGGGGAGTTGATCCCTAAACTGCAAGCCTTGCGCGATCCCGAAAAGTGGGCGCTTGGAAGCGCGCGAATTTTGCAGGCGGTCAAATGGCTGGCTTCGCCGGTGTCGGTACCGCTGGCGCTCCTGGCCGGTGGGCTGGCACGCCTCTTTGGGATTCGTCCACAGCAGACGTTCACCTTATCGGAAGAGGAGATTCGGGCTCTCTTCCATGTTGGCGAGAAGCACGGCGTCCTCGAAGAAGAAGAGCGGGAGATGATCCACTCCATCTTCGAATTCGGGGACACGATTGCACGGGAAGTGATGGTCCCGCGAATCGACGTAGTCGCCGTCGAAAAGGAGATTTCCCTTCCCGATTTAATCGCTACGATTCAGAAGTTTGGGCACTCCCGGATCCCGGTCTTCGATGGACGGATAGACAACATCATCGGGGTAATTCACGCCAAGGACTTATTGCCGGCGCTGCGGGAGCCGGAGTCGTTCGAAGCCTTGAAGGTCATCCGCCCTCCTTTCTTTATCCCCGAAGAAAAGAAGATCGACGATCTGCTGAGAGAGTTCCAATCGTCCAAGGTACACATGGCTATCGTCGTGGATGAATATGGCGGAACCGCCGGTGTCGTGACCCTCGAAGATATCATCGAAGAGATCGTCGGTGAGATTCAAGATGAATACGACCGTGAGCAACCGCTCGTCACCCGAATGGATGAGACGACCCTGATCGCCAGCGGTCGGGTGCCAATTTACGATCTCAATGAGCATCTCGACTCACTTACCATTGAGGAGTCGGAGGCTTACGACACGCTTGGCGGATTCGTCTATAGTCAACTGGGAAGGCTTCCCCGGCGCGGCGACCGGTTCGAGTTCGAGTCGCTGCGCTTTACTGTGGAGGAGTTGGTCGGGAAGCGGATCGTTCGTGTCCGGATCGAGAAGATGGAAGACGTCTTCGGCAATGCTTGACTATCTGAAGTTCGCTATGCAGAGAATGATCCTCGGTCGAGCAGTTCGTAAGCGGGGAGCGCAACTCGATGCCGAAGGCGATATCGAACTGCGACGCCTCTGGGATCGGGTGCACCGGATCGCCGTTACCTGGCCCGGTCAAGGCGTCGATGCGACCTCGGCGACGTTGGTTTTAAATCGCTTGCGGGAGCGCTTTCCAGAAGCGCTGGTCACGGTTTTGGCGCTGCCCGGTATCGGTGCCGCGCCGCCGCCGGAACTTAGCGCTGATGTCTGGCCGATGGAAAAGCGATTGCTCAATTGGCTCGGCCTGCCGGATCAGCGGCTAAGGTCACGACTAATGGAAATGGGGTTCGATACGGTGATAGATCTCTCGCCCGGATATGATGCCATCAGCGCCTACTATTGCCTGTTGACAGGAGCACGCCTGCGAATCGGATTCGCCGGACAGAAGTCGGATCGGGCGTTCAACTATCAGGTAGCGCCAACTGGCGAGCGAGCAGGCGCGGAGCGCTATCGGGTGCTGGCGAAGTATATCGGCTGATCCGTCCCCCAATTGTCGGGGGTTAGAAGATAGGGGGGGTAACAAAGCAGATCCTCCTGCTGCGGGAGGATAAGAGGAGATTCGATTCGAGTGCACCGCGATATGCACTCTGACCTTTGGGCCGGTGGGGCGGGGCTAAATATGCCGGCGGAATCATTTAGGGAGTCTTTTGGCTCCATTGTGACTACGGATGAAACAAGATATAATCATCAACTCCACCACCAGCGAGACGCGGATCGCGCTCCTCGAAGACGACCAGTTGGTCGAACTCTTCGTCGAGCGCCCCGACAACGAGCGGATGGTGGGAAGCCTCTACAAAGGGGTCATACGCAAAGTCATGGTCGGGATGTCGGCGGCTTTCGTCGATATCGGGCTGGCACAGGATGCCTTCCTACACTTTTCCGACATCGGAGGCGGCAACGAACTGATCAAACTGTCACACGAGCCCGATGTCGAACAGTCCGAAGAGGATATGGACGGCACGCGGAGAAGATGGGAGGGGCAGGATCTAAAGGTCAGCCAGGAAGTTCTGGTTCAGATCATAAAGGAACCGATAGGGCGTAAGGGCCCCCGGGTCAGCACCCAGATTGCGCTGCCGGGTCGGTTCATCGTCCTCGTGCCGAACGAGTCGTTTATCGGCGTGTCTCGCAAGGTTACGCAATTCAGGGAAAAGCGCCGGCTGCGCCAGATCGCCGGACGGATGCGGCCCAAAGGCTTCGGTCTGATTGTTCGCACCCTCGCCGAAGCCAAGACGGATGAGGAACTTCGCGCCGATTTGGACCGGATCATCAAATCCTGGCGCAAGATGGAGTCTGCCGTCCGAAACCTCAAGGGAGCCGGTTTAGTTTATCGCGACCTTACGATGGCTTCGTCGATCATCCGCGACCTCTTCACTCCTGAAGTGAACAGCCTCGTGGTCGATTCGCGCAAACTGCACCGCGAAATCTCCGACTACATTGCCGACGTTCAGCCCGGCTTGAAGGAAAAGGTCCAACTATACAGCGACCGACTTCCGATCTTCGATAAGTATGACATCGAGTCCGAGATTGAGAAGTGCCTCTCGCGCAAGATCTGGATAGGCGGCGGCAGTTACATTTACTTCGACCAGACCGAAGCCCTTGTTGCGATCGACGTCAACAGCGGAAGATTCGTAGGGAAGCGGGATCACGAGGAGAATTCCCTCAAGGTCAATCTCAAAGCGGCGAAAGAGATAAGCCGCCAGATGCGGCTGCGCGACATCGGCGGTATCATTGTGATTGACTTCATCGACATGTCCGAGGAGAAGAACCGTAAAAAGGTCTTCGACGAAATGCGGCGGGCAATGCGTATGGATCGCGCCAAGTGGGATCTGGCACCAATTGGACCGTTCGGCCTGATGGAGATGACCCGGCAGCGCATCCGGCCGGCACTCGTTTACTCACTTCGTGAACCTTGCCCCACCTGTAACGGCAGCGGCCTTGTTTCGTCCGTCGAAACGGTCGTCACTACCCTTGAACGATGGATCAAGCGATATGCGTCCCAGACCCGTGAACACCGGCTTAGCCTCACCGTCCATCCCCGCATCAAATCTTACCTGACGGGAGGCCTGACCAGCCGCCTAAACCGTATCATGTGGGCAAATCGCGTCTTCATTTCGATGGAGATTGAAGAGAGCCTGAAGATTGACGAATTCAAGGCCTGGTCTCCCCGCCAGAAGCGCGACATCACCACGGACTTTGCAGTAACAATTCAGCAGGGTGAGGCTCCAGCCAATGGCAGGGCTTGACGAGCGCCGCTTGTCGTGCTTATATTGTGGCTCTATATCATCGAAGGACTCTCGCAAGCAATGAAGGCCATAATCAAGTTGTCGGGACGGCAGTATCAGGTTGTCCCG
>VGIQ01000020.1 GCA_016867835.1 Calditrichota bacterium
AGCAGAATTGATCTGGTTCGTTCCCTAAATTCCCACCTCCATCCAAACCACCCGGCCGATCCCCGCCTGCTCGGGGACAGGCGCTTGAACTCACTCGGGCGGTTGTTGTCGCTTGCCGATCTCCTATTCGAGATTACACCTCATTCAGTCCCTTCAGTCATCTACCGTCACCCTTCCTGCACCTTTCCTGCACCCCGTATCTTATTATCCCCCAATTAGATACTCATATTAAGTGTAGAAGTGTAGATGTTTTGCCACACCCCCCCTCCGCCGCAGTGGGCGCAGTAGATCAAGCCGCTGAGCTGAAACTCAGAATGCACTCCGCGCCCCACGCTGCGGAGATTTGCCTGTCCATATCGTCCCATCCCGCGGCGTCGAGCCAGGCTGCACCAGTGTGCCACGATCGACGGAGCGTTGGGTAACGACCGAGCGGTAGGGGGTAGTTATCCGGGCATAGTCCAGCCTAAGGCGAGCCTGATCGAACTCGGTTTGCGCGATCTCGAGCGCCGTTACGGCATTGCTGACATCTTGGTCGCTGCCATTTGCCGCTCCGCGAGTCCCTGGAGTCGCTGCAGGTCACCACGGGCTTTGGCGAGCCGGGTTGCGGCCTGCTGCCGGGCCAGTGCGAGTTCGGTGGTGTCGATGAGTGCGAGCAATGCGCCTTTGGAAAGGATGTCGCCAAGGTCGGCGTGGAGTGCCGCGACCCAGCCTTGAACGCGGGAATGTATCCATGTCTCGCGCATCGGCAGGATGTCGCCGGTGAACTCGAGCGACTGCATAATGCGTGCCGGACCGGGCATTTGAACCCAGACGGCTACCGTGCGGACTCCGGAGGGTCTTCGCGGTTCATCGTCCCTTCGCGCGATGCTGGCAATGCCGAAAGCAAGCGCGCCGAGAAGGGCAATGGCGATCGATATGCGAACTAATGGCAAGGGTGGATGCGGATGCTGATTCTGATGCTACTGATAGGTGCAGTTTCATCTTGTCACGTCCCCCCGCTCTGCGGGGGGGAATATGGATCAATCCAGAATTACCCCCCCTTTATCCCCCCCCGCGAAGCAGGGGAGAGAAGACAAGAACTAACTGCACCAAGTAGTATCTGCATGAGAAAATAATGAAATGCCTCTATTTCATCATCCCCGTGCAGACGGGGATACAGACAGGATTGGCTTGACTGGGTTCCTGTCTTCGCGGTAACGATGCCAAATTCCGACAATTTATCAACATGATACAAACTGAAGGTGAGGCCGGCACGTGAGCTTATCGATCTGCCTGTATACTGCGTGTAATATATGCCGTTATCCAAGGTTGCACAAGCCCAATAAATCCCTTTTACCGGTCAAGCCTATAACTACGGACTTATAGTTCCATATCCGTCTGCTTGCCGTGCACCGCCAGCGTAGGCGATGTGGTCGATGGAAATTCCTTGCCGTTAACGCTTGATTTCTGATCTTGGAAGCATTAGGTTATATGGTATGAAGCGAACATTGCAACATAGACGGGTTTGGGGGCTCAACAATCTCACGATTCGCACGTCCTGTGGCGAAGCGACGATTTTTCACTACAACCCCTATTCTGACCGAACGCGACATCATCGCCCTCGCGGCACAGCTTAGGCGCCCTGCCGCGAAGCGGCTCCTTAAGGGCATCGGCGACGACTGCGCCGTTGTCCGCGGCCCCGGCAAGAGCGCGCTTCTCCTCACCACCGATGTCCTGACCGACGGCGTCCACTTCCTGAGCGCCGTCTGTCCCCCCGAATCCGTCGGCACCAAACTGCTCGCCGTCAGCCTCTCCGACATCGCTGCGATGGGAGGCGAGCCGCAGGATGCCCTCGTTGCTTTGATGCTTCCGATGGAAACTTCGAGCGAATGGATCGAGCGGTTCTATAGTGGACTTGGCGACCTTGCTTCGAGATTCGGCGTCAACCTCGTCGGGGGCGACGTCTCGCGCCATCCCGACCGCATTTCGCTGACGCTGACGCTAACCGGCCGAATGCGTCGCGACGAAGTGCTCTACCGGTCGGGCGCCCGGCCCGGAGATCTTCTCTACGTGACCGGCACCCTCGGCGACGCCGATACCGGATTGAAGATTCTTGATAGAAGAAGGGAAGGTGGTATAGGGAACATTTCAGGTGTGACAGCAGACCGCGATTCACTCATACAGAAGTACTTGTGCCCCGAACCGCGGGTTGAGTGGGGACAACTGCTCGCGAGGACCCGGACGGCTCACGCCGCTATCGACCTCTCGGACGGCATATCCGTCGCAGCGCGGCAAATGGCATCTGCAAGCAAGGTCAAGATGATGATCCGGGAGGCGGCTCTTCCAATATCGGAAGCCCTGAAGACATTCTCATCGGCCGAAGGCTTCAATCCGAAACGCTGGGTGCTTGACGCGGGAGGGGACTATGAATTGCTCTTTGCAGTGCCGCCGGAAGCAACGCGTCGGGTCGAGCGTTTTCATCTCTCCCGGCCGCATCTTACCCCTGTCGTCTGCATCGGTGAAGTGCTAACCGGTGAACCGGGTTCGGTTGTCGTCGAGCATTCGGATGGTTCTACCCTGCCGCTTACCGGAGGGGGTTGGGAGCATTTTAGGAGCGGAAGTCAGATGCCAGATTGATGCTGACCTGCATTGCATATTGCGAACCAAGACCTACCTACCGTCCCTTGCCATCCGAAAACCGCCCTGTCCGATATTCCGCGAAGAGCGGTCTCAACTTGTTCCGTTGATACTTCCCGGTTGAAGTTACCGGCATTTGGTCGCCAAATATGACTACTTTAGGACATTTGGCAAAAGGAAGCGCTTGGCGGCAGGCTGCGATAATCGCCTCAGCGGTTAATGCCTGCCCGCCGTCCGGCTGGACATAGGCTCCAACTTCCTCGCCATATAGATCATGTTCAAAGCCCACCGCAATACCGGCTCGAACGCCCGGGAGCGCCATAAGCACTTCGTCGATTTCGAGCGGCGATATGTTCACCCCTCCGCGAATGATCAGTTCTTTTAACCGCCCGGTGATGAAGTAGTAAGGCTCGCCGTCTGGTCCGGGGAGAAAGAAGCCCTCATCACCGGAACGAAACCACCCATGCTCAAACGCCGACCGGTTGGCCGGTTCGTTGTGGTAATAACCGATCATCACATTGTGGCCGCGAATGACGATCTCGCCTCGTTCGCCAGGTCTGATGGGTTTTCCATCAGGATCGTGAATCGCCATTTCATTCACCGGCAGCGCCGGGCCAATAGCCGGATAGCCGTGCTGCGAGAGCCATAAGCGGCGATCGGTGGTAGGCAGGTCAACCGGAAGGCAGCACGAGTAGCATGTCGTCTCCGAGAGGCCATAGCCGTGAGCAATGGGAATGTGGTAGCGCATTTCGAATCGCATCGCCAGATCGACCGTCAGCGGCCCGGCGCCGCAAATAATGTGGTGAAGTTTCAGGTCCAGGCCGTCGGTCGAGGCATCTGCTTCAAGGAGAAATGCGAGCAGTGTCGGGACGACTGAGACCACCTCGACGCCCTCGGCGGCCAAACGAGGGAAGAAATGGTGCACTGAAAAGCGTTCGTTTAGCACAAACGAAGATCCCGCGACGAGCGGCGTTACCATCGTTACAATAGTCCCGTTGACATGGTGAATCGGCAGAACGCACATCATTCGGGTGTTGGAGGTGATGCGATGATGACTGGCAAGCGCGAAACCATCGACGAGCAAATTGTACTGGTCGAGCAGGACGCCTTTCGGGTTGCCGGTGGTGCCTGAGGTATAGACAATGAGGGCTTCGGTGTCGGGAAAGGGTAGGTCGGCATCATTCGGGAAGTAGCCTTCGGCGGACTCATCTACAGGCTCGACTTGGAGTGGGATGGAGATCGGATCATCGCCGCCGCTTAGAATGGAGCGCAACTTGTCGAGCAATTCCGGGCGGGTGAAGATCGATTTCGCCTCAGAATTACGAATGATGTAGCGGAGGTGGGCTTCGTCTTCGCTGACCGAGAGAGGAACGACTGTCGCGCCGTAGGCCCAGCAAGCAAAGTAGATTAGTGCGGTCTCAGGGAAGTTGCCGGAATAAGTCGCGACCCGGTCACCCGGGCGGATTCCGAGCCGTGCCAATAGAGTTGCCCGGCCGATAACGCGTCGGTGAAAGTCGTGGTAGGTCAACTCTCCCCGGGTTCCGTCACGATTATACCAGATCATGAAGGCTTTGGACGGCGTTTCCGCGGCGCGCCGGGAGAGCAGTTCCCCGACCGAGCGGTAGGGCAGCAGCGGTTCCGACCGCGGCCGGCCGGTCAGGTCACGAGCGTGAGCGATCCTGTCTATGAGGTCAGGGGGTAGAGGAGAATTGCTCACTGGGTTGACTGCAACTTGCTTAGCCTTGATTGCCTGCAAACATATACCCGGCGCTTTCAACAGCCTTGCGAACGGCGTCGGGATCGAGGGGTTGATCCGAGGCGACTTCGACTTTGCTAGCCATTGCGTCGGCTTTCGCCGAGACGACGCCCGGCAGGCGTTTGATGGCGTTTTCGACCGACCGCTCGCAGCCGTGGCAGTGCATCCCGAGGACGTTCAGGTGCGATGTTAAGGTGGTCATACGGTTGAATCCTCTATGTTTCCGTTGGATTATGGGCTGCGCTTCCAGACCACGATCGGGTCGCAGTCTTCGCCGTAGAGCACCGCTGCGGCTACCGGAGTCAGATGGGCGAGCAAGAGCATCCAGGCCCAGGGCGGAATTGCCGGGCCCTTGCCGCAGCCCTTGACGAGCACCCGTTTGCCGGAGAAGCGCGACCAATCTTCCTGCCGCAGTGCGGCCCGGAACGGCGTCTCGCGAAAGAGGTCGCCTTCGATAAAGGCGCGGATGTCGATCGGTTCAAAGAGCCCCGCCGATTTGGGGCGCGGTTTGGTTGAGGTTAGCGCCACGTTCCTTGCTTATACGATACTTGTAATCGTCCAGACGTTCGATCAAGATCGCGTCGCCCGGCTTTAGGTTGGCTTGGACGACCCACTTTCCAGTGCCACGACTGCGAGAACTGTTGCGAAAAGTCTTCTGGTCGGCGACGATGTCGGTTGTGAAAGTCCAGCCCTGGTCGGTCTCGATGGTTAGTTTGCGGACCGGCGGCGATCCCGGCAGTGGTCGGCCGGTCGAAGGTGGGCCGATGACTTCGGCCGGAAAGAAGTCGAGCAGACCGAAGAGGGGAATCTGCCGCTCGAGGAACCAGAGGTTGCGTTCGGTTACGGGTATGCGGCGAAATTTTGGATCGTCAACCACGGTTCTGAAATCGCGCCCGGAGGTTGGGTATCATCTCCAGCCCAAAGGGGTGGCTGAAAGTCACCCTCCAAGACTGACTCAGCCCCTGTAAAGCGGTATCTTACTCCCGCAATACTTCACCATTTCGAGTCCCGCGAAAACCTCGGGGGGGATCGAAGGACCCGGTTTGGCGCAGTGCTGGCCGAAGGCTCCCCGTAGAGAGAGGGCAATGTCATCGGCGGACATCTGCTCGATATCCCTTCGCTCGAGGATGTGCACCAGTTGCGGTCCTTTGAAGAGGGCCATTGCCGGTGAGGAGGGCGGGTAGCCGGTGAGGTAGTCGCGCACGCGCTGGACTGCGGCTTTCTCCATACCGGCAAAGACCGTCAACAGGCGGTCGGGAATCACCCGGTGCTGGAGACCCAGAGCGGCGCCGGGACGGGCATTTCCGGCAGCGCAGCCGCATACCGAATTGACGACCACCAACGTCGTCGTTGGGTTGCCGGACGGCAGCGTGAGTGCAGCGTCAACCTCCTCCGGGGTCAGCAGTTCCCGAAACCCGACGGCGATAAGTTCCTCGCGGAGCGGCCGGACAGCATCCGGTTCGTAGGTCGGCCGGCTGTCGAGAAGCGAGAGTGGGACCGGCCGGGTCATCCGCAGAACGACTTGCCGCAACCACAGGTGCGGGCGGCGTTGGGATTGTGAAACGTGAAGCCCGAGTTCATCAGGTCGTTCGAGAAGTCAAGCGTCGAACCGGTCAGATAGGGCAGGCTCTGGCGATCGACGAGCACTTTGATGCCGCCGAACTCATAGACTTCGTCTTCGGTCTGGATGGTGTCGTCGAGCGCGAGATAGTATTCGAGGCCGCTGCAACCGCCGCCCTGAACGCCGATACGGAGATGGGGAGCGTCCTTCTGCTCCTCGACAAGGGTGCGGACCTGGCGAACGGCCGATTCGGTAACGGTTATCATTCCGGTTGATTCCTGTTGTCGTTGATGAGGGTTATGCCCTCGGGGTAATCGTTCATAATATACGATACCTTCCGGCGTTTGTAGGTATCTGGATTTGTTGGACGGCAGAGACATAGAAATGGCTCACAAGTCGGGAAGAGACAGCGCCTTCACCTTGCCATAGGTAAGGTGAAATGCTAACTTGAGTAGAAACGGCATCCACCTTCTATCAAAGGGGCTAACAATAGACCTTCACAAGACCGCCATCTATCCCGGCACGTTCGACCCGATCACCAACGGACACATCGACATCATCCGCCGGGCATCAGCCATCTTCAGCCGGGTAATCGTTACGCTTGCGGTCAATTCATCCAAGGCGACGCTCTTCACTACTGAGGAACGGCTGGCGATGCTGCGCGAAGCGACCGCCGGCCTGGCCAATGTCGAGGTGGCGAAGTTCAGCGGATTGGTGGTCGAATTCGCCCGCCAGGTCGGCGCGACGGTGATGGTTCGCGGCTTGCGGGCGGTGAGCGACTTCGAGTATGAATTTCAGATGGCACTTATGAACCGCAAGCAGGAGCATTCGCTCGATACGGTATTCCTGATGCCGGACGAGAAATATACCTACCTATCTTCATCTATCGTTCGCGAGATAGCCCGCCACGGCGGGACGATCGAGTGCTTTGTCCCGAAGTTTGTTGAGGATCGGTTGAAGGCGAAGTCTCAGAACGGTCAGTGATATGACGGCGCGGGAATTTTTGAACGCGCTCACGGGGGGACGGCGGGACATTCTGCAGGATTTCCTGGACATGCTCGATGAAACGGGAACGCCTTTCTGCTTGATTGGTGGACTGGCAGTCAATGCCTATGTGGAGCCGGTGGTCAGCCTCGATGTCGATGTCGTCGTAGAAGAGACTAGCCTGGAGGATATCATAGACCAGGCTCGCAGACGCGAATGGAAGGTCGATCGCTTTGAACATAGTATTAACTTGTCGGCAGTAGATTCGGACTTGCGGATTCAACTTCAGGTAGATCCGGAATATCAGAAGTTCATAGACCAGGCGGTCAGGCGCAGTGTGATGGGCTATGAGATACCAGTGGCAAAGGTCGAAGATGTTCTGACCGCCAAGATTCGGGCAGCGCTTGATCCAGGACGGCGTCCCGGCAAACGCCTGAAGGACCTGGCAGACATAGTTCGTATCTGCGAAAGTTACCCCGAATTGGAACGGCTGTTGCCGGATAGTATTCACAGCAAATTGAATTAGACAGATATGCGGGCGGGATAAATTCCACCCTCCAAGAATCAGGTTTTGGCGGGGTAGATTCCGCCCTTCAATTGAATAGACAAACGGCAATGAAATCGCTCTATGTAGCCTCGACCGAGCCGCGCAGCGGCAAGAGTGCGGTTGCTCTCGGGCTCTTGAATGTCCTCTCCGAGCGCGTCGATCGGGTCGGTTATCTTAAGCCTATCGGCCGGGGCGAAACGGCCGGCAGCGACGAGGATGTTGAACTGGCGAGGCGGCTTTTTGCACCAAGCGCCAAGCCGGAGCACCTCAGCCCGATGGGCACCGGCGAAGCGCGACGGCTGCTGGCTTCGGGATCGAACGATGAACTGCTGACCCGCATACTAAGGGCGGCGCACTCGAACAGCGAGCCACCCGACGTGACGGTTATCGAAGGAACCGATTATTCCGGCGCCATGTCCGCGCTCGAGTTCGACGTCAATGCCGACATCTCGAAAACACTCGATGCGCCGGTGCTGATGGTCGCCAGCGGGCATGGCCGGTCGGCTGAAGAGATCGTCGCACTCGTCAAAGCCGCCAAGGAGTCATTCGACGAGCGGGGCTGCGATTTCATCGGGGTCATCGTGACCAAGGTCGAGGCTGCGGTGCACAACCGGGTGACGGCGGCTCTGGAGAAGGAGTTCGAGCGCGCCGGCATCGACCTTATCGGGATCATCCCCTATAGCGACCTGCTCGGCAAGCCGAGACTGGGTGAGATTGCACGAAAGATCGGCGCCAAGGTGCTCTACGGCTCGGAATATCTGAATAACCTGGCAACACAACCCCGAGTCGCGGCGATGACCATTGGCAACGTCCTTGAGCGTTTGCAGGAAGGAATGTTGCTGATCACCCCCGGCGACCGCGAGGACATGCTTCTGGCGGCGATGGTGTCGAGGGTATCGAGCACCTACCCCAATATCTCAGGCGTCGTGCTTACCGGCGGATTCGAGCCGGCTCCGGCGGTGAAGAAATTGATCGGAGGGCTCGCCGGAGTGATCAATATCCCGGTGCTTTCGGTGCCGCACGACACCTTCGAAGCCGCTGTTGCGGTGAATCAAATGGAGGTTACACTCTACGCGGGGGACAAGGAAAAGGTCGAAGCGCTTTATCGCGACGCCCGGAGATGGATCCGGCGCGACAGGATCGACGCTTTCCTTGAACTGAAACGTCCGCCGCGGACGACGCCGGTGGTCTTCCTCAATGATCTCCTCGAGCGGGCACAGGCAGCCCGTCGCCGGATAGTCCTCCCCGAAGGAGGTGAAGAACGCACCTTGAAAGCAGTGGGGCGGGTCATTGCGGACAACGTGGCCGACGTCGTCTTGCTCGGCGAAGAGAAAGCCATACGCGAGGCTGCCAATCGCGTCGGCGCTTCAATCGAGGGCGCACTCATTATCGATCCAGCACAGAGCGACAGGTTGGAGCCCTACGCCGAGGCCTATTTCAAGTTGCGTGAGGCGAAGGGCATCACCCGTGATCACGCCCGCGACGTAATGTTAGACCCGATTTACTACGGGACGATGATGGTGCACCTGGGCGACGCAGATGGACTCGTATCGGGAGCCGTTCATACGACCCGGCACACCATCACCCCGGCGTTTCAGATCATCAAGACCAAGGCGGGAATTTCGCTCGTTTCGAGCGTATTTTTCATGTGTCTTGAGGATCGCGTCCTGGTCTATGGCGACTGTGCGGTCAATCCCAATCCCAACGCTGCCGAACTTGCCGACATCGCGATATCGTCGGCGACTACTGCAGAAGCGTTTGGGTTCGAGCCGCTGGTGGCAATGCTCTCGTATTCTACCGGCACTTCGGGAGTTGGGCCGGAAGTGGAACGGGTCGCCGAGGCGACCGACCTGGTGCGCAAGAAAGCGCCCGACCTCAAAGTCGAAGGGCCGATTCAATACGATGCGGCGATATCGATCGAGACCGCCCGGACCAAGTTGCCTGACTCTGCAGTAGCCGGCCGGGCGAACATCTTTATCTTCCCGGATTTGAATGCCGGCAATACAGCCTACAAGGCTGTCCAACGCTCGGCACGGGCAATAGCCGTCGGGCCGGTGCTGCAAGGTCTTAACAAACCCGTGAACGATCTGTCGCGCGGGTGCCTGGTCGAAGACATTGTCTATACAATTGCGATCACCGCTATCCAAGCACAGGGATAGCAACGGCATCATCTTAGCAAAAGTCACGTCAATGAGTTATCATAAATCCTGCCTTATCATGGCAGCGACCGGCCTGCTTCTTATGAGTGCAGGTTCGGCGTTTGCAGCATCCTCAGACGAACCGGTTCGCTTTGCAGTTCTGGGCGACCGAACCGGCGGGCATACGCCCGGTGTCTATGAAGATATCATCCGGGAAATCGAGCGCCTCAAGCCCGACTTCACCATCAACGTCGGCGATATGATCGAAGGTTACACCGCCGATACCGTCGAAGTGAAGCGGCAGTGGGACGAATATATCGCGCTGCTGAAACCGCTCACCGCACCGGTTCATCTCACCCCCGGCAATCACGATATCTGGGGTGAGCCGGGTGATCCGTCGCTCGACTTTTACCATCGCTATGCAGGACCACCCTATCGCTCGTTTGATTACCAGGGTGTGCACTTCGTCATCCTCGACAACAGCCGGTGGGAGTCGTCGAATCAGATTCCACAGGAACAGATCGACTGGCTGTCGAAAGACCTTAAGGCTAGTCGCAAGGCTCGACAGACTCTCGTCTTCTTTCACAAGCCGTTTTGGTTTGAGTCGCTGGCGCTCGGTAAGCCGGACCGACTGCACGATATATTCAAGGCTAATGGCGTCGATGCGGTCTTTACCGGGCATTTCCACATCTATTTCTGTGGTGAATACGACGGCATCAAATACACCAGTATCGGCAGTTCGGGCGGCGCAACCTCGCCGGGGATTACCGGTCTGATGTATCATTTCGGATGGGTGACGATCAACGCTGAAGGCATCCACATTGCGCTGATAAAGAAAGGCTCGGTGCTGCCGTGGGAGGAAGTAACCGCCGAGGATCTGCACACTGTCAACCGGATCGAAGCGCAATCGGTCTGGTTTGAATCACCCGTGAAAGTTACTGATGAGAGTCCGCTCACCGACGTCGCCTGGGAGTTTCGGCTACGCAACCTCAATCCCAAGGCGACACTGAGCGACACATTGCGCTGGGAATTGCCGAATGGTTGGAGCATTAGACCTGCTTATCTGCCAGTCCGTCTGCCGCCGGGCGACAGTTTGATGGTGAGTGTCTATTTGACGGCGACCGGGCCGCTCTACCCGGCACCGAAATTTACAATTCGGATGCCCTACAAAGTGGGAGGCGATTTTGAACTGACGCGGCCGGTGATGCTATCGCGGGAGACGATCTGCTGGCGGGCAGAACGCACACTGAACATCGACGGCGTCGTCGAAGAGGCGGTTTGGAGTTCGCCGGTGAGTCGGCTATATGGCCCGTCAGGAGACGAACCAGCAACCGATGAGACGCGGTTTTACTTTGCCTATGATCAAGAGCATCTTTACCTTGCTGCAATATGTCGGGAGAGTCAAATGGATATGCTCGCTGCCAAAATCGACAAGCCGGACGGGCCGGTCTATGGGGAGGACTGTGTCGGTTATTTTCTGACGCCCCCTCAGGTTGCCGATACCGTCTTCAACTATCAAATCTACTTCAATCCGAACGGCATCCCGATGGATCAGAGAATCAGCGTTGCCGGTGGTGTGGTGGCTGGAGCCGACCTCAAATGGAGCGGCACGTATGAAGTGAAGACCACCCGAAACGGCGATAATTGGACGCTTGAGGCGGCGATCCCGTTAGCCGCGTTAGGCGTCGAGTCGGCACAGCGGGGTGACGAATGGCAGGTGAACTTTCGGCGCAAGCAGAAGCGAGTGAACAGTTCCGCCGACTGGCAGGTGCCGATTAGTTACGACCCGGCGACCTACGGGCGACTGGTGTATAAGTGATGCTATCGGGTCAATTGCCCTTTATCTTTCAACATAGATGCCAACCTACGAATATCTATGCCTCGACTGCGGACATCGCGTCGAGTATTTTCAATCTATGGCCGAGCCACCCCGCACTGAGTGTCCGGTCTGCCATGGGCACTTGTCGCGGCTCGTTTCGGGCGGCGCCGGACTTATCTTCAAAGGCAGCGGGTTCTACATCACGGACTATAAAGGCAACTCCAAGGGCAGCCCCAAAAGCGAGCCGGCAACAAAATCTGAATCCTCGTCCCCTGAGGTCAAGTCCACCGATTCCTTGCCGACAGCGGCAAAATCCGATGCCGGTAAGGAATAACCGGGAATTCACAAGCAAAATCCATTAAGCGCAAGATATGGGAAGCGACTTCTTCCACCTTATGGTCTGAAAAGCAGCCTCAATCCCAATTGGATAACTCTATGAAGAAACTGATCTTCGAGTCAATGCCCGAATTGAAGAAAATGATTGACCTCTTCGAGAAGAACAACGTCGAGTATTCGTGGTATTTCCTCAACAAGAAATACGAAATCCATCTCGGCGATACGAAGATCGACCACGTGAAGTGGATACTGCGCGAACACGGCGCGGGAATCAAGTTCAAGTGGGGGGATTACTACTGGTAGTGCGCGGGGCTGAAGTGTTGAAGTGCTCGATGCTCAAGTGCTCAAGCCTGTTGCTCGGCGCTCTTGGCGGCTTAGCGCGAGACAAGCATGGCGGGGTCAGGTGCCCTCACCTGACGCCACTTGTGATAGGCGGACGAAGCCGCTCGTAGCCGGCGAGAGACTAATCGAGAGTTGGAGCGTTTCCGCTTGCTTTTGGGCAAGGAAGGTGTTACTTTGCCCTATATCGAGACAGTGAAGTCCTTGAGCAGTATCGCATTGAATCTAAGGGACAGTTGCTTGACTTTCCTTGCATGTTACTTCCTTTCAATAGATTAGACGAGTCGGGGGGGGGGACTCCTACGCCGTTGCCTGACTGCTGCCGCCTTCGCGCGAGGGCAGTCGGGTGAGCCGGTCTCTGCCCTTCACGTGCCTCACCGGACGCCCCTCTGTCATTGGACGCGCCTCTGTCATTGGACGCCCCTTTGTCATACTGAACGCAGTGAAGCATCTCGTCTGCCTCTCCCTCTTCGGCTTTACCTTTCAAATAGACCACAGCCCCTCACCCCGGCATCCGGTGGCGCCTCGAGCCACCCCGTCCGCGGACCGCCTTTAGTTGGATCGGGCAGATAGCGCCTTGGCGCGTCTGCCATCGTCGAATGCAACACGCAATGCCAACAGAATCCAACAACGAGTTTCAAGATGCTACGCAAACTTACGCTCCTCAGCATCGCTACCGCGCTGGTGATGCTCGTCTCGCTCGCCGCCGCACCGAGTGCGTGGGCGACGGATCTGGATGTCGAAATCCGGATTGTATGGATTGGTCAGGCTCCTCCCTACAACATCATGGGGGGTGTTCAACTGCTCAATTCGAGCGGGGAACCACTCAGCGAGCAGGTGTGGGTCCTCTGGCCTGACATCAACAATGAGGTCTTCTCGACGACGATTCAAAATGTGCCGTCGCAAGCCGCAGGAGTCCGGTTCATGTGGTGGGATGGCGGAGGTGCATATCGTTTCTGGATAGGCCAAAACGAGGTCTTCTCACCTCAGGATCGAACTATTAACTGGGGTGGAACAGTCTTGGAAATGTCTGCCTCGGCAAATGGCAGGTAATTCAAAGTGGGGGGCGGGCAATTTCTGCCCGCCCCCCATGCACCAATTTTCACCTACACGAGGCTAAAGTGAAGTCAATAAATCTACTGGTACTTATGCTCGCCATATTGGCTCAAGATATCAAGTCACAGCCTGAATTAGACCTATGGCGAACATATCATCTCGGCGGTAATGAAGTGTTTGGCGACCTCTATATTCCTGCCGAAGGCGGCTACGTGATTTGCGGCTATTCTCTCGATCGTGGGCTGATTGCACGTCTTGACGAAGAAGGGAATATTGAATGGAGCACCTTGGTCAATAGCGGCCGCCTTAACAGCATCATCCAGTCCGAAGCCGGTGACTTCATTGCTGGCGGATATTCCGGTGGCTATTGGGATGGCCATTTCTCTGCCGTGAGATTAACCAGCGATGGCGAAGTGATTTGGCAAAGAGAATACGTCCGACCGGGGAAATGTTCAGCTGTAATCGAACTAAAAGACGGGTCATTCGTATTGGCGGGCCAACGAACTCTGGATCAAATGATGCACACAGTAGGTCACGTTATACGAATAGATGGAGATGGCGAGGCACTTGGGCGTGCCGACTTGCTTGCGCCTGGAAATGAGCAAGATACTTGCACGATATCCTCACTTCGTGAGACTGAGGGAGGATTGGTGTTTGCTGGTTTGTTTAGGAGCAATGGATGGCACCGACCATGGGTAGTTAGAACGGACTTCCAAATCAATCCTGTTTGGTCAAATATATTGCGAGGAGAACTAAGCGTATGGGTGGCCGGAATAGTCTCCACCGAGGGAGGATTCGTTATAGGCACGGAAGATGCCATTCGAGTTGAAGGTAGGTATATTAGAAGAAGGCCTGCTTTGGCAAAGATTAACAATGATGGAGAAATTGACTGGCAGAGGGTGCATCAACTACCGCTTTCGATGAGTGGTAATGTGGCTGGCATTGGCAAATTGCGAGACGGATTCACATTATCCGGGTTTATTGCGGAGGTTGATGTTGGATGGTACCCATTCGCCCTCAGAACTAATCTGAACGGAGAATTCATCTGGATGAGGGGATTTAGAAGAGAAATTGAGGAGACCGGAGTTTTGGATTATCCGAATACATTCAGCAGAGGTATCAGGCAAGTTGGAAATCAAGTAGTGATAGGCGGACACATTGCCAGTCGCTTGGATGGTAATGGACTGGACGGGCTTATTGTCCGGATGGCACCAGATGTTTTAGGGCCTGAAGTCTTCTACAAACACCCCGAGGATTCGATTTTGACCGTACTGCAAGAAGATACCATTCGTTTTATCGTGCGGGCCAGGAACAACCATGGCTTTGAAATGAGCTATCAATGGACCTACAACAGCCGACCGGTTGCGAGGGACACTACCTTGCTGGTGAGATTCGACACGCTGCGAACCGATACTGTGATTTGTGAAGTAACCGACCCAAATTACACAGTGAGGATCAGCTGGCTTATCCACGTTCGAAACCTATTCATAGAGACTTATGTCCCTGACTCGCTTCGATTAGTCATACAGCGTAGAAGAGAGATTGAATTTGCCATCGAACCTGCCTATTCCGGAGATATGGAGAATTTGCGATATGAGTGGCTGCACTACGATTCCGCGGCGGTGAGGTGGGAGGAAGTGGGAGGGGATGACCGTATCGGAATCCGGTCCTACGCGTTCGCCCGGACCGGCGGCTTTGCCCTGAAGGCCAAGGTCTTCGACCCGAACGTCGATCCGGTTCCTGCAGATAGTGTCCAGTGGGCGATTCAGGTGCGCGGCGTTATTCGGGCTTATGAGCCCAATCTCCCCGAAATCTCCCTCGAACCGCGGCAGGAAGCGACCTTCGAGTTAATTCCCTTCAACGTCAACAACGACTCGATTCAGTTCTGGTGGACGCTAAACGAAGCAGACACATTGTCCACCCAGTCACTTCTATCCATATCTTTCCAAGACACCGGCAGATTTGTTGTGAGCGGCTATGCGCGGGAGCGGGTCGGCGAGGAGGAATGGGAGGAGGACGTGCAGAGGTGGGCGGTGAATGTTCGAATGTTGAATGCGGAATTCGGAATGCGGAATGAAGGAGACTTGGAAATTGAAGATATTAGTTTGCAGATTGCTCCTAATCCCTTCAACGATCAAGCGACGGTGACAGTTGACCTTGGAGGGAAGGCATTCCTGCCTGCCCTAAGGGCGGACAAGAATGTCCGCCCTCCAAGAGCGCAGGTGAGGAGTCTCTTCCCTGTCCGGATCGGCCTCTACGCCATAGACGGGCGGGAGGTCCTCCGTCTCCACGACGGCCCCCTATCCCCCGGCACCCATCAGTTTAGATTCTTCACTTCGTTCAGAATGTCATCGGGAGTCTATTTTCTCCGCCTTCAAACCGGCTCCCATTCCCGGACTGTCAAAACGGTTTTGCTACGTTAGCCTTGAAGGGCGGGATGAATCCCGCCCCGACAGGCGGTTTGAAAAAGTGTATTGAACTCGCCCGATGATCGCGCTGATCTCACCGATCTAAATCGTCTCGCTTCTCCTCACCACTTTCAACTCACCTACATAACCTTTTGACAGTTCTCTGTCGGGCTTAAATTGAATCTATGGAACAATCCTCTCGAGCAACCAACTTCTCCGGCCCGCGGATATTGCTAATGATAGCCGGGCTGATCATCCTCTTCGCGGGAGGTCTCTACTTCGCGATGAAGTCGTCCGATTCCGGTCTTCCGGTGTTGGGACACCTCCCTGACTTCTCCTTTACCGACCAGACCGGCCGGCAGTATGGCTTGGCGGAGATGAAGGGACGCCTCACCATTGTGGACTTCATCTTCACCCGATGCAAGGGCCCCTGCCCGATGATGGCGGTTGAAATGGCAAAGCAAGCCGCGGCGCTGCGGGACTTCCCCGCCGTCCAATTCCTCTCGATCTCGGTCGATCCCGACTACGACTCCCCGGAAGTGCTCGCAGCCTATGCCGAAGCAATCGGCGCAACAGCCTTTAATTGGACCTTCCTGAACGGACCCGCCCAAGCGGTAGTCAGCCTTTCCGAGTCGGGCTTCCGGCTGCCGGCAAGCACATCACCGCCCGAGCATTCGACGCGCTTCGTCCTCGTCGATGACCGCGGACAGATTCGCGGCTACTACGCCAGCGAAGACGACTTCGCCATGAAGACGCTGACCGAAGACTCCAAGAGGCTTGCGCGGGGACTTGGAAGAAGAGGCTGGAGGAAGTGAAGGGCAGCGGGGCTATTGATAGGTGCTGATAATAGAGGCATTCTCCCGTAGAATGGGCATTCCTGCCCGCCCTTGGGACAGACAAGAATGTCTGTCCTACTGATGCTACTATTTGATGCTCCTACTAATACTATTAGGAGGTGCAGATTATTGTTGCCGTTCTTGGAGGGCGGACATTCCTGTCCGCCCTGATGAAGAGTTCCTATTAGGCAAGGGCGGACAAGATTGTCCGCCCTCCAAGTCAACTCTTTTCTGCACTGATTAATACTACATGGTGCAGTTAGTTCTTGTCTTCTCCCCCCCGCTTCGCGGGGGGGAATAAAAAGGGGGGGTAATATGGGGTTGCACTTCTACCCCCCTATAGTCCTCCCGCGAAGCGGGGGGGAGAATTCAAAAACAATCTGCACCAAGCAATTGTATCTGCTTGATAAGACAAGCGCAATAAGTTCAGATCGTCTTGCTCGCGAAGGCCGGCCTCCAGTCAAGATTGGCGTGACCAGTTCCCGCCTGCGCGGGAACGACACCTTGCAATGCCAACTTTCCAACTTGATACCGGGATGAATGTTCGGTGGGAGAAAGAGTACGAAGTTCTTGAGACCTTGGTATTGGATTGAAGTGTAGGATGAGTTAACTTGAATGTGGTGTAGGACCTGAACTATGTCGTTGATGGTGCATAGACGCGGAACGTTCCGGCCTTTCAGAGCCGCCGGCTCCTCTTCGCACTTTCGCACTTTCATATATTAGTGCTTGTCAAGGAATGACTTATGAACGCTCGTCTGTTGCTCCCCCCCGTTCTTCTTGTGCTGCTGACTGCCCTCCCGCTTAAGGCCCGCATCCTCAACGTGCCGGACGACTTCGACCGCATTCAGACCGCGATCGACTCATCGGCCCACGGCGACACCGTCCTGATCGCCCCGGGCATCTATATCGAGACGATCAACTATAGCGGCCGCAACATCACCGTCGCCAGCCGGCACCTCCTCACCGCCGATGACCGCGACATCCTGGAAACGATCATCCAAAGACCGGCTAACAGCAATCGCAGCCTCGTCGTCGTCCGGTCGGGCGAATCACAGGGCACCCAACTGGTCGGGCTCACCCTCCGCGGCGCCCGGACCGACTACGGCGGCGGCATCTACGTCGCCGAATGGTCGGAACTGGCGATCCGTAGCGTTCGCATCACCGACTGCCGCGCCAGTCGAAGCGGCGGCGGCCTCTATGTCACCCGCAACAGCAACTGCATCGCCTCCGACCTCTGGGTGACCGACTGCCAGGCAACCACCTCCGGCGGCGGCGTCTGCTTCTTCGACACCTCGTTTGTCTATCTGGAAGACTGCCAGTTGCGCGGCAACACCGCCCAATTCGGCGGAGGTCTGGCGTTCTTCAACTACAACGGCATCCATCCCGGCAGCGCCCGCATTCTGCGTGCTACCATTGAGAATAACACGGCAAGTGTCTCCGGCGGGGGCGTCTATCTGACGAGTTACCAATTCCGCGACTCTGTCCATTTTGAAGACTGCCGCATTGCCGGAAACTCGGCGCAACGTGGAGGGGGACTCTATTTAACCCAGTCACGCCTGACGGTCGTCCTGAACGATTGTGAAGTCGCCGGGAACGAAGCCTCTAACGTCGGCGGCGCAATATGCATCTCGGACCTCGAATCCCTTGCCTCGTTGATCATACGCCGGAGCATTTTTCGCGAGAACGCCTCCCCGCAAGGCGGCGCCATCTATGGGTATTCAAACTCATCGTTTCCCGTGGCGCTGGAGCACTCTCTAATCGTCGGGAATCGATCGACCAACATCGCTGCAGCGATCTACATCGGCCGCCCGCTCCTGATGACCAACTGCACCATTGCCGCCAACCACGCCGACTCCAACGGGGTGATCCTCCTCCGCGCCCGTCGCAAGAGCGTCCTGCGCAACGTGATTTTCTGGGGCAATGAATCCCGCGATCTGCCCATATCGGGCGCGACCGACACCATCGACGTCGCCTACTCCCTCATCGAGGGTGGTGAGGAATCGGTCACGGGGGAGCGCGTCATCTGGGGCGAGGGGAACCTCAACGAGCCGCCGATCTTTGCCGATCCCGAACGCGGCGACTATCGCCTAAGTTGGGCTAATTACCCCGAGAACGACGACTCCCGCTCGCCCGGCATCGACGGCGGCGACCCCGCGACCGGCTGGGACCCCGACGGAAGTTTGAACGACATCGGCGCTCTCCCCTATTTTCAGCGTGGCGGGCTTCTCTTCGGGCATATCACGCGGCTCGCGGACGGTTCGCCGGTCGCCGGAGCAAGCGTCCGGTTCGACGACCAGCCGGGACTGGTAACTGACGCTCAAGGCAACTACCGGTTCCTCAATATCCTGCCCCGGGTGGCTTCGTTGGTCGTTACCGCATCAGGCTTCAATGACTCCATCTCGGGAGCGATCTTCGTCGATATCGGAGGCGAACTCGAGTGGAACGTCGCCTTGCGTCACCCCGAGATGACCCTTGACCGGCAGCAGATCGCAACGATCACCGAGCCGGGCGATTCAACAACCGTCGAGTTCACGCTCACCAACCGCGGCACCGGGACGTTGAGTTGGACGGCTGAAGCCCAGGGGCGGGGGATGATGGGGCGGGAGATCGGTAGTGAAGTCCTTCGCCTGCCGCTCTTTGAACGAACCGGCATCGACCGCTATCAGGGCGTGGCGCTTATCGACGGGCGCTTCTACTGCGCCGGTGCCGACCGCAACTTCGATCCACCCCGCAAGGTCATCCACATCTTCAGTCCTGAAGGCGAGTTGCTCGACTCCCTCGATCAACCGGAAGGAGAAAGCCGATACGGAATGACCGACATTGCATATGGTTCCAATCTCCTCTGGGGGGCAAATGGCCGGCGAGTCTTCGGGCTTGATTTGCGCGGTGCCGGGATATTTGCGGAGTTTGAGACGATAGTCGTTCCAGTGGGTGCGCTGGCATACGACTCGATGCGTGATCTAATCTGGGTGTGCGGCAGCACCAGCACAAGCCGGCTGTTCGCATATAGCCGCGCCGGGGTTATCCAGGACACAGTCTTAAATCGCAGCTTGCGCATCTATGGTTTGGAATATGTCCCCGACGACCCTGACGGCTACTGCTTCTATGCGCTAATCCACCATCCAGCGTACCCGGAAAACGCCGGTAGTCTCTACAAGTTCCATCCCGAAACCGGCGATACGATCAGGGTTTACGGGCCTGACCCACTGTTGGGCAATATGTTGGGGCTGCATATCACCCCCGGCTTCGACCCCTTCCCGAGCCTGGTTGGCTGGACGATCGACAATATACCGGTCAACCTGGGCGGCGACGCGCTTGTCGGCTTGAGTTTGGGAGCCTCGCTCGACTGGATTCGCCTCGAGCCTCTGCTCGGCACGACGCCCGCCGGCGGACGCGAGACCCTACGCCTCACCCTCTCCGCCCGCGATCTTCAGCGCGGGCTGTTCGAGGGCGCGGTCATCTTCCGCCACAACGCCATCCCCTTCGAGACCGAGTTGCCATTCGCCTTGCGCGTCGAGCCGAACGCGGCTCCGCCGGACGATGCGCTCCCCCTCGAGTTCGCCCTTCACCCGGTCTATCCGAACCCGTTTAATGGCCGGGCGACGGTAACCTTCGACCTGCCCGAGCAAGCCGCCTCCCGCATCCTCCTGTTCGACCTTTCCGGGCGAGTCGTGAGTCTTATCGAATCCGGGCCGCTCGAGGCGGGACGGCACCGTATTGCGCTCGATACAGCCAACCTGCCGAGCGGGGTTTACGGGCTGAGATTGGAGGACGAGAGGCGGTCGCAGTCGCGCAAAGTCGTAGTGCTGAAGTGATTTATTCCCACCCGAGAGGATAAAGTGCAGTGATTCAATCCGCCTCCAGTAGGACAGACATTCCTGTCTGTCCTACTCGTGAATCGCACACTACCGTCAGAAGCACGGACAGACAAGAATGTCTGTCCCACTGAATAGGTGTCTGATCAAATGCAAACTGGTATGATATGGCAGTAAACCTCAGAACGTTTCGTCTTACGGCCCTGCTGACGACTGCGCTCGGTATTGCCCTCCCGCTTGAGGCCCGCATCCTCAACGTGCCGGACGACTTCCAGCGCATCCAGACCGCCATCGACTCGTCGGCTAACGGCGATACCGTCCTGATCGCCCCCGGCACCTACCGCGAAACGATCGACTTCCTGGGCCGCAACATCACCGTCGCCGGGCAGTACCTGACGACCGGTGATGAGGGGCTGATCAACCGCACTATGATCAGCGGCAACATCGGCAACAACCGCAGTGTCGTCAGTATCCGGACGGGCGAATCGTCGGCTGCGCAATTGATCGGCCTGACAATCCGAGATGGCCGAGCCGTCGCCGGAGCCGGTATTTTCATCGCGGGTTCGAGTCCGGTAATCCGGCGGGTGCGAATCACTCGCTGCCTGGCCAGTGTTTGCGGAGGAGGCATCTATGCCACTCGAGTCTCGATGCCAATCATCCGGGACTGCATCATCGACAGTTGTCAAGCTGCAGAGTTCGGCGGAGCGGTCGCTGTGGACGACGGTGCGGAGATCCGTATCGAAACGTCCGATCTCCGGAGAAACCAATCCAATAAGGGAGGCGGGTTGGCGCTGCACGGCACGCGCAGCCGGCCGCCGTCGGGCTGGTTTGAGGGGGTGAATTTCACCGCAAATCAAGCAATCAGTAATGGAAATCGCTCTACTCAAGGCGGAGGCGCCTATCTCATCTATTCCGACACCGTGCGCAATGCTTATGCCGCCTTTGTCGGGTGCAAGTTTGAGGCCGATACCGCCTATTAAGGGGGAGCAATCTTCGATAGCGCCAGCAGCGTCCCAATTCACATTGATAACTGTCTGTTTATTAGGAACAAGGCTATGTATGGCGCCGCCCTCCGTTTTGTTCGAGAGGCGAATGGCAAGGTGTCGAATTCTATATTTATGGGAAATCAAAGTTCCTCTGGTGCGGTAGTAAATGCTTTTGGCTATTCTAATGATGCCAATATTATACTTGAATTTGACAAGTGTGTGATAGCAGGCAACATAAGCACCTCCCGGTATCCCCTTATCCAAATTTGGCAAAGGTCGAGGATTGAGGGTTGCACGATTTTCGATAATGATCTCGGTCCGGGGACACTGGCCGATCTTAGCTACCAAAATCAACCTACTGTTGTGCGCAACACAATGATTTTACGAAATGTCGCCCAGGGAGGAGTAAGGCCAATGGCTATATCTCGCGGCGACATCAGTTACTGCAACATCGAGGGAGGAAGAAATGCCATAACATCCAACAACCTCACCTGGGGCCCCGGCAACTTCGATGTCGCGCCGATTTTCGCCGATCCCGACGAAGGCGACTACCGGCTTGCTTGGGCGAACTACCCAACCCTTGACGGCACCCGTTCCCCCGGCATCGACGCGGGCGACCCGGCATCGGGCTGGGATACTGACGGCAGCCGCCGCGACATTGGCGCACTGCCCTTCTATCAGCGCGGCGGTGAGATAATTGGCCAGGTCACCCGGCTCTTGGACGGCGCGCCAGTAGCGGGCGCACGGGTTAGATTCGGGGATCAGATTCCTACCACCTCCGGCTTCGACGGTTGGTTTCGCATCCTTAATGCCCTTCCTCGACGTGGAGTGCTTTCTGTAATCGCCACCGGCTATGTTGACTATTTTTCAGATTCACTATTCGTTCCGATTGGCGAGGAGTTGAGTTGGAATCTCTCCCTGCGCCATGCTGAGTTCACCATCGACCGGCGAGCCATCGACTTGACCCTAGAGCCGGGCGATTCTGCAGAGATTGCGCTCGCCGTCCAAAATGGCGGAACCGCACAGTCGAATTGGACCTCAACGATCGTCGAGCGGGGTGTTATTGGGAATCGGCTGGGGGACGAGGTGTTGCGTCTAAATTTGTCAGAGAATTTCAGAAGCGATCGTTTCAGAGGCGTGGCACTGATCGACAGCCTCTTTTATTGTGTCGGTGCACTTGAAGCTGTCAATCCTCCCCGGAAACTCATCTATATTCTGAACCGTCAAGGCGACTTTCTCGAAGTTATGAACCAGCCGGAGAGCCAATCACAATTGGGTATGACTGACCTCGCTTATGGCGGCAGACTGTTGTGGGGAGCACAATTGAACCGCGTCTTTGGCTTCGATCTGAATGGCGCGGGAGTATTCGTAGAGTTCGATGTGACACCGAATCCGGCGCAAGCCGTGGCTTACGATTCCGACCGCGACGAGATTTGGGTGTGCGCTGTTGCCAGCAACATCTTTTGTTACAATCGCGCAGGTGTGCAGCAGAGATCAGTCAACCGCCTGGGACTACGCATCTATGGCTTGGAATACATCAACGACGATCCTGACGGCTACTGTCTCTATGCGCTTACGCACCAACCCGGCTGCCTCTATAAGTTTCATTCCGAAACCGGCGATACGATTCGTATTTTTGGCCCCGATCCGCGACTTGGGACAATGCAGGGGCTGCATATAACCCCTGGAATATACCCCTTTCCCAGTCTCGCCGGCTGGACGATCGACATCCGCCACGCCAATCAGGACGGTGACCATCTTGTTGGGCTGCACTTGGGGACGGACTTCAGATGGGTGACTCTTGAGCCAAATGCCGGGACGATTCTCGCTGGGGAGAGGATAAACTCGACCCTCACCCTCTCGGCCCGCGACCTGCAGCGAGGGCTTTTCGAGGGCGCGGTCATCTTTCGCCACAACGCCATCCCCTTCGAGACCGAGTTGCCGTTCGCCTTGCGCGTCGAGCCGAACGCGGCTCCGGAGGGCGATGCGCTCCCCCTCACGTTCGCCCTTCACCCGGTCTATCCGAACCCGTTCAACAGCCGGGCGACGGTAACCTTCGACCTGCCCGAGCGAGCCGCCTCCCGCATCCTCCTGTTCGACCTTTCCGGGCGGGTCGTGAGTCTTATCGAATCCGGGCCGCTCGAGGCGGGACGGCACCGCATCGCACTCGATGCCGCCAACCTGCCGAGCGGGGTTTACGGGCTGAGATTGGAGGACGGGAGGCGGTCGCAGTCGCGCAAGGTCGTGGTGCTGAAGTGAGCGAGCATCGATGATGAGACTGGCAGGCGGCTTCGTGTTCGAAAGGAAAGGGCAGAATCGCCTTTCAGCCGATTGGCTGCGTCTTCGGTTTGCCCCGTCCGGTCGCCCCTACGTGCCCCGTCCTCCCGCTCGGCGGGGGGACCATAGGGGGGCGATGCATAGCGTTTGCAATCCGAATTTGCGTGGATTATATTGAACTCAACGAACGACTGAATTGGCAACGAACCCACTCACTTTGGAGAACGATCATGTTGGTCAGGATTCTTTCTTGCGCGTTCGCCCTCCTATTGGCGACCCACCTCAATGCCCAGCCGCCTCGCATGGAGAAGGTCGGTGAATACCTTGTCGGCGGCAGCCTCGAACGCATCGCGGTCCGCGACGGATATGCCTACACCCTCGGCGGCTACGGCTTGCAAGTCTTCGACATCCGCAATCCCCAAGACATCCGGCGCGTCTATGCCGAGGCGCTCGATTGGATACCCTACTATGGCAATTTCGCTCCGCAGTTCGACCGGGACACGCTTTACATTCCCGATTCGCCTTTCGCCCGATGGGATATTTCCGACCCGCTGCAGCCGATAAGGCTGGGCGATCTTCCCCTGCCCGAAATATGCAAGTTTATACTCTTTCGGGACCAGCATTACTACGCATTGTCTGCAAGAGGAAGTCTCCACACCTACGATCGATCAGGCCCGGAGAATCCGATGCCGGTTGATACCGTGGCCGTTTGGGCCAATAGACTGATCCTTCACGACACACTCCTTATAGGTATCAGATACAGTTTCATCACCTTCACCTTCTTCAGCCTGACGAATCCCGACCACCCCGAGCGACTGTCGGAATTCGTGGATAGAAGCCAATGGAACCACTGGGGACAGGATCACGCCCTAATCGGAAACTTCTTTATCTACCCTACAGGCAACGCGCCCGCGACTATCAACTGTCTTGATATCTCCGATCCAACTTCGCCCGCGAGGGCTTGGGACGTCCGCCTGGAAGAACTATATACACTAAGACAATTTGGAGATTATATTTATACCAATGAGTATGTTGATAGAAGTTCACGACGAGTTCTCTATACCTTGGAGGATCTGAGCCGAAACGAACCGACCATCCTGTTGAATAACATTTGGTTTGGCAATGACTTTGCAGCATCGGGCGCGCATCTCTTTACTGTGCATTTTGATGGGATGACATTTTTCGACATTTCCGATCTCGAGAACGTTCGCTTTTCCAGCGCTTTTCGTTCTCCAGCGATGCTCTTGATAGGAAATCCGGTTGTTATCGACAATGATAGACTATTGACGGCATACAATGATAGCACACTCCGTCTGTTTGACATTTCCGACCTTGCGGAGCCGATCGACATCGACGCACTGCACTTCGACTCCAGGGTCATGATTGGAGCGAAGCATATCGTTCAACGCAGAGTCCTATTTTCGGCGTGCAGTGGGTCTGAACTGCACTTCTACGCCATCGAAGGCGACACCTTCGCACTGCAAAGCCGGCTGTTTCTTCCCGACGAGCGCATTCCCGTGGACCCTATCGGCAGATACTATCAGGTGCGCAACTGGCGAAATGGTGTCGTCGTATCCGCCTGCTGGTTGGAAGGGGAATGGGCAGAGCAACTGAACGGTCAGATTTGGATCGTGTCGCTGGAAAATCCTAATGAGCCGGAAGTCATCGGTGTCATAGAGGATGTGGTTGGTTACGCCCCTGCCATTAAGGACGATTATATCTATTTTTCCAGTAGTTATGTTTGGTTGAACGAGCCCGTTCAAGGCACGATCATCTCAATTGCCGAGCCGACGCGCCCCGAGCGGGTTGGACGCCTTCCTGCTGACGGTTCCCTTTCATCTGGTTCAATCGCAATAGATGGAAGTGTGATGTTGCTGGGAGACTCTTTCTATGACATTTCCAATCCGACCAATCCCCGGCTGCTAAGCCGCTATCCGGGGGAGTATGACCATTTTGCGGCGACAATGCGCAATGGCATTGCCATAGCCAGTGTGGGTCGATGGGGCGGTGATGATGGTCCATATATTGCACTTCTCGATGTTTCAGACCCCGTTCATCCACAACTTCTTCAGCAGATTACTATGAATCAGAACGATGGTTGGGGAGTGCCTTCATTAGAAGGTGACCTCGCTGTCAATCCGACTTTGAGCACCCTCAACTTCTACCGCATCCACAACCTCAATTCCGCGCCGGGGGAAGCCGATGCCCGGCCGCAGGACTTCACTATTGAAGTCAGTCCCAATCCCTTCAACGCGCAGGCCGAGATCCATTTCACCCTCCCCGAACCGGGGTCCGTCACTTTCGAACTCTTCACCCTCGCCGGACGGCTGCTCAATAGGCGCGATATGGAGGGTCTCTCCGCCGGAATGCACCGTGCGCCGCTGGGGGATGACCGCCTCAGCACTCCGCTTGAATCGGGCATCTATATCCTTCGCCTGACAAGCGGCTCGCGGTCGCTGGAGTCAAAGATAGTCGTCTTGAAATGAGCGGGTAAGCGAGTGCTTCAGACTCGCTCCCTCGCTCCCTCGCTCACCCGCTCAAAAAGCCGAACCGCCTGCGACAGTGCAGGCGGTTCCGGCAAGGCGAACACCTTCAACCTTACATTCCCACCTGCTTCTTGATCCAGGCTGTCGAGACGGACTTTGGACGGGTGATCGCCGTCCCAATTGCCCGGTTGAGCACGAGTTGCGCCAGCATCCCCATCGCCCGAGAGACGCTGAAGAGCACCGTATAGTAGGGGAATTCGGTCAGCCCGTAGTGATAGAGCAGTGCGCCCGATCCGGCATCGACATTGGGCCATGGATCCTTCACCTTCGGCTTCCCGTCAGCGCCGAGGAACTCCTTCTGCAGTATTTCCGGCATCACCTTGAAGGTGAGCGCGACGGTCTTGAAAACCGGATCGTCCGGCAGATACTGGTTGCCGAAATCGATGAATCCAGTGAACCGCGGATCGCAGACTCGCAGCACGGCGTGCCCATAGCCCGGCACAACCCGGCCCGAGTTAAGCGTCTCGAGCGCGTAGTCGTGGAGTTGATTTTCGGTCGGAACACCGCCGAACTTCTCCATCGTGTCGAGTATCCAGCCGAGGCATTCCTGATTGGCGAGCCCGTGAAGCGGCCCAGCCAGTCCGTTCAAGCCGGCAGAGACGGCATAGAACGCATCCGAGAGCGCCGACCCGACCGTGTGGCAGGTGAATGCCGAGACATTACCGCCCTCGTGGTCGCTGTGGAAATTGAGATAGAGCCGCATCAACTTCGCAAAGTCGCCCTTGTCGTCGGGAAGTCCGAGCATCCGAACGTAGTTCGCGCCCCAGTCGAGCGCCGGATCATATTCGATCGGGTCGCCCTTTTCGTAGCGAATCCGGTAAATGCCGGCGGCGATGACCGGGATGACGCCGAGAATGCGCAGCGCATCCTCAAGCATCGGAATCCAGTAGTCGTCCTTCTTCATTCCCCGGTCATACCAGGCGCGAAAGACCGACTCGCGCTCCATCACCAGAATCGCAGCATTCAGCATCGCCATTGGATGCGAATCGGGCGGCAGCGCGTCGATCATATCCCAGACATAGTCCGGGACGTGCGAACGAGCCGCCAAATCCATCTGCAGCGCAGCACGCGCCCGGTCATCGGGCTTGTCGCCGGTCAGCAGAAGATAGAAAATGTCTTCCGGCCAGAGATCCCTGATCTCAAGCAGCGGATTACCGCGAATAATAAGCCCTTGATCGGGCTCGACGACCGAAGTGTCGCAGATGAGGCCCTTGACGCCGCGCATTCCGCCGTAAGCCTGTTCGATGGTAACATCGGAGATCTTGACCTGGCCCTGTTCCTTGACGATCGTTTTGATTTCCTTGCGCAACTCCGGGATGAGTTGAGCAAGCCGCTCCTGTAAGATTGCCATACCCGGCTCCTTGTGATGTTGATATGACCTCCGGCAGCGTCATTTGACGCAATGCCTGGCGGTCGGATACAATAGTCGAATCCAAGCGCGCAAATGCCGCGCCAGTCGCGTCCGATTCCAAAAGTCAAATTAGGAAGCGGATTTTACATTGTCAAGGTGCAGTTTTATCAATGATGAACCCGGCAAAAGAAAGAAGAGGCTCCGTCGTCCGACAGAGCCTCTCCCAGACTGCGCAGTATGCCGCACCTAACCCAATCGCGCCTCGCCGCTGCCTTCCCGATGGGTCGCCCGCATCACCTGAGCTTCGATAGTCTCGAATGAGGGGATATAGAATTCATCGAATGACGGATCGAAGTCCGGCACCAGACTCGCGATTCCGGAATAGAGTTGGTCGCGGGTAAGGTTCAGACAATTCTCAAGCAGGTCGTCGAGGCGCCCCAGGAACTTATCTGGATCGACCCGGGGGGGATTGGTCATCCAGATCTTTTCGATCTGCGTCCGTCCGAATTCGGCGGTGTGGAAGAGTTCCTCATGCAGCTTTTCGCCCGGCCTTAGTCCGGTATAGACAATCTCCACTTTCCGGGGAGACTCCGAGCCGTAGAGGTGGATCATATCCCGCGCCAAATCGGAGATCCGGACCGGCTGTCCCATGTCAAGAATATAGATCAGGTTGTCGCGGTCGAAGGCGGCGGCTTGCAGCACCAATTGAACCGCCTCGGACGTGAGCATAAAGAAGCGCGTCGTATCTTTATCTGTAACCGTTACCGGCCCGCCGTTTCGAATCTGAGACTCAAACTTCGGAATGACCGAACCTGAACTCCCCATCACATTGCCAAACCGGACCGCGCAAAAGACCGAGCCTTCCGGACGCGGCTGAAGTTGCACCAAAATCTCGCAAATGCGCTTGGTCGCGCCCATTACGCTGGTGGGCCGCACCGCCTTGTCGGTCGAGATCATCACGAACCGCTCGATCCCAAAGTTCGCCGATACCGCAGCCAAAACTCTCGTCCCGATGACATTGTTGACGATTGCCGACCACGGATTGTGCTCCATCAGCGGTACGTGCTTGTAAGCGGCAGCATGGAAGACGATGCGTGGCCGATGCTGTTCGAATACCATGTTCAATAGCCGGCGCTGGCAAATGTCGCCTACCACCGGGACAAACCGCATCTCGGGGAATGTCGCGGATAATTCCTCGTGAACCGTATAAAGGCTCGCCTCGCTGAGATCGACGAGGATGACCTTGTCGGGATGGCACTGACTCACCTGCCGGCAGATTTCACTTCCGATCGATCCTCCCGCCCCGCTCACCAGCACCGTCCGCCCGCCAATCAGTTGCCGCACCGGCTTCACATCGAGTTCGACCGGCGAACGTCGCAGCAGGTCGCGCACATCGAACTTCCGGACATGTTGAAGTCCTACCTTGCCGCCTATCACTTCGGAAAGCGCCGGCAGGGTGCTTAATGCCACCGACCGCCCCAAGGTCGATCTCAGGACTTTTAAAAGTTCCCGTATCTGCTCACCGGCCACACTCGGCATGGCAACGATTATTCCATCGACCTCGAACTTCTCTACCACTAACTTCACCTGATCGCGGCCGCCCAATACCGGACAACCGTGAATCGACTTTCGCTGCTTGAATGCTGCATCGTCGATAAATCCGATCAACTTGCGGTTGTAAGCCGGGCTTTGCAGGATATCCCGGGCGATCATTTCGCCCGCATCACCGGCACCATAAATGAGCACTCGCTTTTGATCGTCGCGATTTTCATTCCGTGAAAATCTGCGCACCCAGCGAATGGATAGCCTCACCCCTCCAACCATTGAGGCAAGCAATAGCCACTCGACAACGAGAAACGACCAGACAAATCCCTTCACCCCCATCAGGCGATGGATCACACCTGGAACACCGACGGCAAGCATCGAGACTCCGGCGACATAGAAGACGGCATCGACACTGGCGTAGCGCCACAGTGTCCGATACATCCGGGTCAAGACAAAAACCAGAAATCCGCCCAGCAAATAGAGCGGATAGTAAGAGAGTATGACCGGCAGTTTGAGATTCCACTCCGAAAGCGACATCCGCAGGAAATGGGATCCAAAGTATGCCAGCGTCAGCGCAACCCCATCGCCGCCGATCAAAATGAGATTGCGCATCACCGGCCCAACATGCCGGTTTTGCAGCCTGTCGAGAAACGACTGCCAATTGAAGGTCATTGCCTTCCGCCCTAACAATTTACGCCAGATTCCCCGGTTGACTCTTCAGCATCGCCTCCCGCTCGCGGTCGGGGTATATCGAGATAATAGAACTTAGAGACGCCTGCAATCGTCGGAATTGACACCGGTCACAAATCGGGTTGACGAAGATAGACGCAATGCAGCAAATGGAATGAACAACACCCTGATTCTGGTAGCGCGTAGGGGAGTCGAACCCCTGTTACCGGCGTGAGAGGCCAGCGTCCTGACCACTAGACGAACGCGCCATTTTTCATAACCTTTATAATACCGCTAAAAACCTTAATCCGCAAGCCCTTCCGGAATGTCAAACCACAACTCGCCGCAAATGGTCTCAATATCGGCAACTACATCTCCCGTTTCCACCAGCCGTCGAACGGCTTCGATCTCAGGATAAAGCAGCCGGTCTTCATCCCAATGAGAAACGATCTGGCGAATTGTCTTATGCGCAACCGCGGTCCCCCGGCCGGACGAGAGTGGCAGCCTGAAGTCGAGTGCCTGCGCTGCAGCAAGCATCTCGATAGCGATCACCGACTGGCCGTTGCGTATGATTTCACCGCACTTGCGGATGGCAATCGGAGTCATTGCGACGTGGTCCTCCTGATCGGCCGAAACGGGAATCGAATCGACCGACGCCGGATGCGCCAGGACCTTATTCTCACTCGCCAATGCAGCGGCCGTATATTGCGCGACCATCAAGCCGCTGTTGAGACCTTTGCCTTCGACCAGAAAGTCAGGCAAACCCGAAAGCACCGGATTCATCATCCGGTTGATATGGCGCTCCGCCAGATTCGACACCTCAGCCAGTGCAATACCCAAAAAGTCCATCGCCAGCGCGATGTTCTCACTGTGAAAATTGCCGCCTGCCAGACAGACTTCATCGTCGGTGAAGAACAGGGGATTATCGGTCGAAGCGTTCATCTCGGTTTCGACTTCCTGTCGCACATACCTCCAGCAGTCGATGATCGGCCCCAGAACCTGCGGGGTGCAGCGCAGAGAGTAGCCATCCTGCACCCGCGTCGAGCCGTCGGCGATGATGGCGCTTCCCTCCATCAGCAGGCGTAAATGCCGTGCCACAACATTCTGGCCGTTGTGCGGGCGAGCTCTGTGCACACGCGCATCGTAAGCCGACACGACACCCTTGAGCGCGTCGATGGTCATAGCCGCAGCGATGACCGCGTTCTTCAAAAGGCGTCGCGACTCGACCAAGAGCAGCGCCGCGCCCCCAGTCGAGACCTGGCTTCCGTTGATGAGCCCAAGCCCCTCCTTGAAGGTCAGTTCGACGGGCTTCAGGCCTGCCCGGTCGAGTGCCTCACTGCCGGGCAGTCGTTCTTCTCCCCACCACGCCTCACCCTCGCCGATGCAAACCGCCGCAAGTTGCGCCAACGGGGCGAGGTCCCCCGATACTCCAAGGGAGCCTTTTTCATAGACTACCGGCGTGACGCCTCGGTTCAGCATCTCAACCAGTTGCTCAGCCGTCGCAAGCCGCACCCCCGAGTTCCCGCGCGCAAGAGTATTGAGGCGCAGGATCATCGCTGCCCGGACGACCGGCTTAGGAAGCGGATCACCAATACCAGCCGCGTGCGAGAGGATGATCCGCCGCTGCAACTCGGCGCCCTGCACCGGCGAAACGCGCACCTTCGCAAACTCCCCGATTCCCGTCGTTACACCATAGATCACATCCCCGCGCTCGACCATCCGTCGAACCAAGTCGGCGGACCGGGTGATCCGGTCGCAGGCATCCTTGGAAAGTCCGACTTTGACGTCACCCGTTGCAGCACACAGAAGGCTATCAATGTCGAGGCTGTGGCCGTCGATCTCAAGCATAGGTTTCCCCCCGGCGAATGACGCCCGTCCTCGGACTTTCTGCAAGTCCCAATTCAGTATAATTTATGAACATAGCATTAGCCTCCTAAGGATGACATCAACCGGGCGAGGACTCTGCTTCCGGCTGCGCGCCCCCTAAGCGGATGCATTGCCACTCCCATAGCATATCGGGTCCTCGCCTCAGGCGATTGAGACTTGACCGACGACAAAGACCCTATCGCCATTTTGATTGCGGCTTCCACTTCCTCCTCCGTTGCCGCCATAAGCCCCAGACGGTCCGCAAGCAGACCCCAATAGTTCGATCCCCTGCGGCCTGACTCTTCGAGCAGAAGTCGCGCACCGAGTTGTCCTATCTTTCGCACCCGAACCAATGCCAACAGCGATTCGAGTTCATCCCGCGAGAGGAGTTCCACCTCCGCCTTCATTCTCATCCTGCGAGTGAGCAACTCGACGACGAGGCTCCCCGCGAGCCGTGGCGGCAAACCTTCATGAACAGCCCTTTCAAAAGCGACAGCCCGATCATTCCAGCGCAGGAGATGCCGGACCCAATGCTCGGGCAGTCCCATTGCCTCGTACCGCGCCCGACGGCGCCCGGTATCTTCCGGAAGTCGCTCCCGAATTGCTTCAACGCGTTCGCGCACGATCTCGAGAGGTGGAGAGTCAGTATCGGGATACATACGGTCCGGGCCGGGTAGTATCCGCTCAAAGTCGGTCTCACCGCCCGGGAGGCGCCGACGTGTTTCGCGCGGAATGCCATCCAGTGCTTCGCGGATGCGCGCTTCGATTTCATCGAGC
>VGIQ01000021.1 GCA_016867835.1 Calditrichota bacterium
AGTTTCGCAATTTGCGTCGCGGTGTGAGCCTCCTCATGTGAGGGCCTATTATTCGTTCAGGTTCAACGAAATCCCGCACCGGATCGCGATCGCCGGCTGCTGAACTGACGCCTCGCGAGCGAGCGCTTCGTATGCTGGCTCACCGGGCTCTTACCAGGCGGGAGGTGAACGGTCGTCTCAAAGCCGGTGGAGTCTCACCTGAGGCTGCCCGTGAGACTATCCTTGAACTTGTCGCCGACGGTTACATCGATGAACGGGCTATTGCAGAGGATGCCGTCCGGTTGGGGCGTTCCGAACGTCTCGTCGGACGGTTTCTCCTTCGGCACGAACTTACCCGTCGGGGCATCCCGGAACAACTTGTCGAAGAGGTTCTTACCCGCGACTATCCGAATGTATCAGAGCCTGACGTTGCTCGCAAGTTCGTCGAGCGCCGGCTGCGAACCTCAAGTGGTGGGAGCCTGCTGCGCGAGACGTTGCTTCGACGGGTTGCAGGAGCCCTTGAACGACGCGGCTTTGCCGGCGAAACCATCGGCATTGTGATGAGCGAAGTGAGCCGGACTTTGAACGCCGTAGATTAGCCTAACGGAGCCGGAATGATCGGTCGAAAATTGATGATCCTGGCTGCGATCTTCCTGATCACCGGCTTCTACTATGCCCGATCCTTCGAAGGCATCATAGCGCAGATTGCAATCGCCATTACGTTCATCGTCGGCTTTTCGCTCCTGATCGGCGGCTACGCGCTCTATCGTTGGGAGACAAAGCGTGAACGGGGCTGGAACAAGGACTTCGACCTGAGATCGCTCCTCCCCGCTTTCAGCCGCTCAAACCTCGCCCCCAACCGCATCCCTCCCCCTGAGAACCTCCCGACCCACGACGCCGAGACCGGCGAAAAACTCTGCATTCACTACTTCTACGATTTGGTTCATCGCTTCCCATGTTTGCAAGGGTGTAAGTATCCATCCGGGCGGGCTGCATGCACCTCCTCGCAGACGACTCCGGTCTGTCCTTACCCGCTTAGCCGCGCGCCATTGGTCGTCTCTCTGATGCCCCGGCCGGTCGCCTGGTGTCCCGGGCCGGGCGGATGCAGGCATTTCTTAGAGGGCGATTATTCCTGCCAACTCGCGCTGCGCGGCGTTCCTCACGAGTCGTACCAGGTGCTCGGCAACAAGGGCGGACAGAAATTGTTCGGCATCGGGCTCATGGGAATGGGGCTGGTCTTCGGATTGACGATCACCATCATCACCTGGGGAGTGCCGCTCTTAGGACCGATGGCTGTCATTGCGGGTCTGTTCGTAGGTTTGATCGGGTGGGTCGTCCTTCGACAGGCCAAAGAAGGTGAATAGGCCCTGAGAGCGGGCTGAACGTCTCGGCACAATGTGCGCTATGACATCAACAGCCACCCTGTGGGATGGCTGTTGATGTTTAAGGAGTAGCATCCTCAAAAAACACCTACCCCTCCTGGCGGCAGGAGGGGTAGGAAGGTGTAAACGTGTCAGCAGTCTGGAGAGATGTCTGGCTGAACGCTTACTTGGGCTTTGGGCTCAAGGCTTAGGGCTTAAGGCTCACGGGTTGAACTTTCAGCCCGTCAGCCTTACTTCACGAGCACCAGTTTGACGCTCGAGGTAAAGTCGCCGGCTTCCATCCTGAGGACATAGACGCCCGACGGCTGTCCGATCATCAGCACTGCAGCCTTATACGACCCCGCCGTCTGATGCCGGTTGACCGCAGTCATCACTTCGCGACCGGCCATGTCATAGACCTTGAGCGTAACGTTGCCGTCGCGCGCCAACGAGTAGTTGACCGTCGTCGCCGGGTTGAACGGGTTCGGATAGGCTGCGCTGAGTGAATAGACACCGGGCAGCGGCCCGTCGATCCGCTCGACTCCGAGGTCTTCGCGGCGGTCGTAGGTTGCTTGAAGAATCGACCGGGCATACCGTGCATTGTGCATTCCCATCGAACCGTCTTCCTCGACCAACCGATAGTTCCAGACCGCCTTCTTCTGCGACAGTGAGTAACTGGTGTCGATGACCACCCGGTTTTCACCGATCGGAGGCAGGAGCAGTGCGATTCTCTCGAGCATGCCCTCGATTTCATGAGAAACGCCTTCCACATTACCATCGCCGTCCCAGTCGCTGTCGGCCATAATCTCCTCAAAGCCCTCGATCTCCCCATGGCAGGTGGCGCAAACCTCGGTGTTCTCGATACCGTTGGCAGTCTTCACGGCGAACGAGTGGTCGCCCAGTTTGAACTGTGCTGGATCGCCATTGTTGTGCCGGCCCTCTGCCATATGGCAGCCGACGCAGCCGTTTTCGACGATCATATAGTGTGGCGACGAGCGCATCTGCATACCGTATTCGATGCCGTTGGTGCCGCGGAGCATATCGGACTGCGCCGAGTAGTGCGGCCCAAAGTGCGTTGACCCACGGGTCGTTTCGACATAGGTAACAGCGTTGCGGCGTGACTTGTGGCAATTCGCGCACATGTTGCCGTTGCCGTAGTTGACCTCGACGCCGTTCTCCAGCCGCACCGGAGCCACCGTCCGCAACTGGTACGGATTCGTCGCATCGTGCGGGTCGTGGCAGGTGATGCAGTTGATCGGGATGTATTCGACCGACTTCAGGGAGTCGGGAATCCCCTGCAGATGCTGAATGAACGCGCGGCCGGTATGGCACTTGACGCAGCCGCTCCGGCCGGCGCCGGTCGGGGACCGCGTCGGCGCCGAGTGCTTCGAGTTCTTTATCTCTGCGGGGCGGACGTGGTGCGTTCCCGAATCATGGCATTTGGCACAGACGCCGTTGTCGATGGTCTTTGCCATCTTATTGTCGGCGGTCATGCCATTGTGCTGTGAGCCTGGACCATGGCAGGCTTCGCACTGGACGTTGGCTTTGGCAGCAGTGAGCGGAAACCGCTGCACCATATCGGCAAAAGCGCCCTCCCGAAGGCCACCGGCAGCGCTATCGCGGAAGGTCCAGTTCTCCTCGCGAGCCCGGTCGTCAAAGCCCAGGTTGGCCGCTGCATTGTCTGCATCATAGCCGACCACATGGCAGCGGACGCAGATCGAGCGATAGCGGGTGCCTTCGCGGCCGTCATACATCGATGTGAACATCTCGGCGTGCTTGGATTCCCGCCAGAGCGAGACGATGTCATCGACCTGTCCGGCATGGCAGGCAGCGCACTGGGGGACCGCAGGGTTGCCGACGATGCCGCCGACGCCGACGTAGTTGCCGGCGTTGATAGCCATCGTTACCGGATTCGACTGACCGGCGGCCGAGGTCACGCGGAGCGTCACCCGATAGGTCCCGGCACGGTCGGTGAGAAGCGTGACGACCGGGCGGTCTGCCGCGCTAAGCGCTGCCTGGGACTGATTCGGACGCGCCGTCAGTTCCCACGCCCAGGCGGTGATCGCCGTATCACCCGCGTTTCCGGCCAGATAGAGCATGTCGCCGATGCCGACGTTCGGGAGCCCCGTCGAAGCACGAGTGTAGATATCCGTCGTATCGACCGCCACCATCCGGTCCGAGATGCCGGGGGTGGTGATCTTTGCGGCCGGCTGCGCCATCACGCCGCCGACCAGCACCAGTAGCAGCGCGGGAAGCAGAAAAAGCGTAGCGGTTCGTTTCATTGATCTCTCCTTTATGATGTTAGTTCCGTGCGTTAAATCACGCTATGGAAGTTTCGAGTGTTGCTATTTACTCATTATGGAACTTATCTATGGTGCCGTCGGGTGTCCCCACTCGATGGTCCGTGTCAGGTGAAGAGACCTGACACTACTACTGCATGAATTAATATCAAGGCTCACACTACTGAGCGGGAAAGTACCAATCATGCCCGTTATGGTTCACCTCTCACCTGAGCAAAGATTGTGCCTTATCTAACGATTTGTAGTAGCACGGAATGACATGGACTCAATCCACAGGTTGCGTCTCAAATCACTAATTCGTATCTTGATAGGGACAATGAACTCACCTAAATCAAACGCAGGGAGGCTAACCGCTGTCTGACGTAGAGACCCGCGGCCTCCTGTCACGCTCCCGGGAGCGCATTGGAGCCTTGCTTGGCTATGAGCGTGCCGGTCGCCGGGTCCTGATCACCATCTCGAACTATCTGACGCTTTTCAGGATCGCACTGGTGCCGCTCTTTTGGATCTGCTTCTTCAGTTCCGACTGGGTCATCCGCCTTTTTGCGACGCTTCTCGTGATCATTGGTGCCCTGACCGATTTCTGGGACGGCTGGCTGGCTCGAAGGCGCGGTGAGATCACTCCGTTCGGCGACTTTATGGATCCACTCGCCGACAAGTTGCTCATCCTCTCGGCCTTTTGGGCGATTCTCTGGCGGGAGGAAATGGGCGCTTTGGGCACCACAGCAATGATATGGGTGGCGATTATCACGGCGCGGGAGACCTTTCTCACCGCGCTTCGCATACGGAGTGTCCGCGGCAGGCTTAGCCATCCTATCGTTACCAGCATCTGGGGCAAAGCCAAGACGGTGGTGCAATTCGTCGCCCTCTTCAGCGCTCTCCTACTGCTCAATGCCCGCGCCTGGATGGTGCAGCACGGAATCGACCCCGATCCTTTGGACCGCCAATTGATCTACATGGTGATCAACGGCCTGCTCTTTCTCTCAATGCTGACTTCGGTAGTATCGGGCTGGCAGTATGCCGCGTCGTTTCGTAAACCGGCGCGATGAGACTTCCCAAGGGAGGACTCCCGACGCTTATAGCCGCCTTGGGGCCTATCGGTTATCTGCCGGTGGCTCCCGGAACATGGGGCAGTGGGGCAGGAGCGCTCATCTGGTGGGTTGGACCCTCCCGACTGGAATGGTGGTGGAGTGGCGGCGTATTACTTTTGTTTGCTGGTCTGTCGGTCTATGTTGCCGGGAGAGCAGAGCGCCACTTAGGGCATGACGCCCGACCGATCGTCATCGATGAAGTAGCCGGGCAGTGGCTGACGCTGATGTTCGCACCCCGAATATGGTGGGCGATCCTGGCCGGCTTCTTCTTCTTCCGGATATTCGACATCGTTAAGCCTTTCCCGGCCGGCCGGTCGCAGCGACTGCCGGGCGGCTGGGGCATCGTTGTCGATGACCTGATCGCCGGCCTTTATGCGGCATTGGCGCTTCAATTGATGATCCGGCTTATAGGTCTGAACATTGCGCATTGAGTTGATCGTCGTCGGTGACGAAATCCTGCTCGGACAGACCCGCGACACCAACAGTGCCTACATTGCCCGTCGTCTGACCGCCGAGGGCTTGCGGCTGGAGCGAATACTGGTAGTTGGAGATAACCAGGAGCATCTTCAAAAGGCGCTTGAAGCGTCGTCGGGACATGCCGACATCGTGATCCTGACCGGGGGATTGGGACCTACATCCGACGACGTCACACGGCCGGTTCTGGCGGACTTTTTGGGGATGCCTTTGCGATTCCGGCAGGACCTTGCCGACGGCATACTGGATCGCTTTACCCGACGAGGCACTCGGCCTTCTCCCGGCTGGGAGTCGATGGCGCACTTCCCTGCAGGCGCCGAGCCGCTGCCCAACTCCCAGGGCGCTGCACCAGGGATTTTCGCCCAAGCCGGAGCCAGGTGCTACTATGCCTTGCCCGGTGTTCCGACCGAGATGCAGCCGATGTTCGACAGAGATGTCCTTCCGGCTCTGGTGAGGCGCCGCAGTAGCGTTTTCAAATCGTGCATTTTCAAGTCCGTCGGGGTGGGAGAGTCGCATCTGGAACAAAAGATCGGTCCGGCCGAGCATTTTCGCCCGGCGACGATCGCCTTTCTTCCTTCGATAGACCAGGGCGTAACGTTGCGGCTGTCGTGCGGGGGCGTCTCTGAGCAGGATGTGGAGTCGGTGCTGAAGCGCGGCGCCGAGGTCATCGAGTCCGCCGTCAGAGAGTCTCTTTATGCCCGCGAGGAGATCGCTCTTGAAGCGGTGGTCATCGACTATCTTCGGCGCAAAGGCCTGAGACTTTCGTTGGCTGAGTCGTGCACCGGAGGGTTGATTGCGGAGCGGTTGACCAGCGTCCCGGGCGCTTCGGACGTCTTTGACGCCGGGCTTGTAACCTATTCCAATGACGCCAAGATGTCGCTATTGAAGGTCCCTGACTCGCTACTCACTTCATTCGGAGCGGTTTCGGCAGAATGTGCGGCGGCTATGGCTGAAGGTGCCCGCGCCGTCCGCGAAGTCGATTTGGCGCTGAGCGTAACCGGAGTCGCCGGCCCCGGCGGAGGCAGTCCAGAAAAGCCGGTCGGCCTTGTCTTCATCGCCCTCGCAAGTGCAGGTGGGACCGTCGTTGAACGGCATCACTTTGCCGGGGGTCGGGACTCCAACCGCCGCCGTTCGGCTCTTGCGGCCCTTTCTATGCTATACCGGTATCTATCAAGGAAAGGTCTGCCTTCCTGATGAACCTGCTCGTCATCTTCCTCGTATCGGCACTGGTGCTCTATCTCGCCGCCAGGTGGTATGGCGGCGGTCTCTCCAGGATGCTCGGGATGAACGACGCCGAGCCGACTCCGGCAGTGGCACAGTGCGACAACAAGGACTTTGTCCCGACCAAACTGCATGTCGTCTTTGCGCATCACTTTGCCACTATTGCCGGCGCCGGCCCTATCATCGGCCCGACGGTCGCGGTGCTCTACGGCTTTGTTCCGGCCTGGCTTTGGGTCATCTTAGGAGGGATCTTTTTCGGGGCGGTGCACGACTTTACATCCCTATTTGTGTCGGTCAAAGAAGGCGGCAAGTCGCTCGCCGAAGTAACCCGCAAGACGCTTGGCAAAGCCGGATTCCTGCTCTTCATTTCGTTCACGCTGTTGATGCTCTTCCTCGTTTGCGGAGCCTTCCTCAACGCAACGGCGATCAGCCTCACTTCGTTTTGGCCGTTAGCCAAGTTGGAACTGACACCCGATCAGACGGTTCTTCGCGCTGTTACGAATCCGCAAACAGGCATCCTCGAAGGTGCTATTGGCGGCATCGCTTCGACCTCGGTCATCATCATCACACTCCTTTCGCCGCTATTGGGCTGGATGCTCTACAAGCGCGGCATCGCAACCTGGATCGCCTATATCGCTGCCGGATTTATTGCCTTCGGGTCGGTGCTTATCGGCTTTCGACTTCCGATTTCGCTCGATCTCCATGTTTGGATGGTGATCCTCTCGCTTTACTGCTTCGTAGCGGCTGCGCTGCCGGTCTGGGTAGTCCTTCAGCCGCGCGATTTCACCAACGTTCAGATCCTCTACGGCGGGATGCTGCTCCTGGTCATCGGGGTCTTCGCCTCGGGATTTCGCGGCATCGAAGTATCCTATCCGGCGACCAACATTTCCGGTGGCGTCAAGCATCTTGGCTTCCTCTGGCCGATGATGTTCATCACCATTGCCTGCGGCGCGATCTCCGGCTTTCATGCGCTCGTAGCCGGCGGCACTACGTCCAAGCAGATCGTTCGACAGACCTACGCCCGCAAGGTCGGTTACGGCGCCATGCTGCTCGAGTCGTGCCTGGCGCTGCTGGTACTTCTGGCGCTTTCCGGCGGCTTAACATATGGCGACTATATGGCAATCGTCTGGCCCGAGCCGGGTGCCGGCAAAGCCAATCCGATTCTTGCCTTTTCGCTCGCAGTGGGGCATCTCTTGAATGGCGTGATTGGCATACCGATCTACATCGGGACGATCTTTGGCATTTTGATGGTGGAGGGTTTCGTCATCACGTCGCTCGACTCGGCGGTCAGGTTTGTGAGGTATCTACTTGAAGAGTTCTGGACTGTCGTTTGGCCCGGAGCACCGGCATTAGTAAAGCACCCCCTATTCAACTCGGGCATAGCCGTTGCCGGGATGTGGGGTCTCGCAGCGGGCAACAGTTTCGCGCTGCTCTGGCCGATCTTCGGCTCGGCAAATCAACTCCTGGCTGCACTCACCCTGATCACTATCACCATCTGGCTCGCGCTGAGAGGCCTCAAGAACTGGTTCACGGTCGTTCCGGCGATCTTCATGACCTTGACGACGGTCGGGTCTCTGGTGCTGCTACTCTTTAATCAATATCTTCCCAAGAAGAACTGGACGCTGGTAACGGCCGATTTGATCCTGCTTGCGTTGTCGGTTACGCTTGCTGTTGTTGCCGTTCGACGGGGGATGGTGCTGATGCAATCAAAACAACTCCCGGCAGCGGCATAGCCGCGATTCTTGACAATTAGGTGGAACCTTGCTAACTTATGGTAGGTTTAACCTCTAACACCTTATCAACCTCACCTGAGGCGGCGACCGCGACTTAGTAACTCTTTGGATCGTAACGACATCATCGTTCATTTCGGGTAGAGCGTGTCGCCCGCACCGGCGCCTCGTGCGCCATCGCTCCTTCTACTGATCGTCGCCAGTCGCACGATTCTGACGCATATTGCCGCGTTGGGAGCGATTTTGGCGCTCGCTTGTTCGCCTAAGGAAGCCACTCCGCCGAAGGTCGAGCATAGTCTAACGGTGCTCGAACTCGACAGCCTTTGGATCTATGATTCGAAGGACTACCGCCGCGTTTCGGTGCGGCTCAGTCCGGCCTTGCCTATAGAAGACATCTATTGCGTAGTGATAGACGACTCGGGACACTATCAGAACACCTTTTGGTTGTCCGACAACGGCGGCGGACGCTACCTGAATGACGACCGGGTCTTCACCGATACACTCACCACCGGCGACGCTTTTGCCGGAGATGGCATATACTCGCGCCGGATCAACGCCGGCTTCGTCGACCGCCCGGGCCGGTGGCAGTTCTATTTTGTGGCCAATGTTGACGCGCTCACATATAGCACCACCCGCGCTTATTTCGTCGTTCGCACCAACAGCGCTCCGCAATTCGGTAACCTCGTCCACCCGGATACTTTGCCCAGTGGTTCCTTTGGCCGGCGCTTTGCGGTGACGGTTACCGACAGCGACGGCGCCGCTGACATCGTTGCAGTTCAATTGGTGCGGCGAACGACCGAGACGCTCGTCGATGAGGCAGTCTATCCTATGCACCCCGCAGGGAGCGAGTGGGAATGGAGTTCCCGTCCCGAAGTGGCAGTCCGCCTCATGACCGGCAGTTATCTCCTTCAGATGCGCGCCCAGGATCGTTTCCAACGTCAGTCGAACGGCTGGTCGGTGAGCGATCCGTTCGAGGTCTTTCTTGAAAACAGCCCGCCTCGCATAGCATCTATCGAAGGTTCCGACACAGTCTGGGTGGCCGAGTCGGACACGGTCTTCTTCTCGTATCGTCTGGTATTGACCGATGATCAGACCGCTGCCGACCTTGACACATTGCGGCTCGTCATTTCCGACCCGAATCGCGTTGTCGCCCGATTTGCCTATTTCGACGACGGCACCGGGCTCGATACGACTGCGGGCGACGGGATCTTCGTAGCCGGTTTTTCTGTCGATCGCGGGAGCCGCACCAACGTCATCTTCACTTTCGATTGGACGCCGCACGATAAGGCTCTGCAACGTGGGGAGACCGTCCGCACTACGCTCGTCATCCTGCGGCGCGAGGGGGGAGCTGCTCCCCTTGGTAGGGGTAGTTGGAACAATCCCTTTACCGGTTAGATATCGTTGTATCTCTGTGTCTTGTCTGTTTGCCGCAGTTCATTCGGCAATGCCCCGATGAATCGGGGCAAACAGTCGCTTTGCGATAGTAATAAAAGAAACACCAAACCTTTGACTAACTTCGCTATTGTAGCGCCCTTAGTGCTTTCGCAATGCCTTTGGGCGCAGTTGAAGCCGGTCGAATACGACCTGGCGCCTGGCGTTTTAGACCTGGTGAAACCGGCTTATAGCATCGACGCTCCACCCGAGCCGGGCGAGCGGCTGCCTTCCAACAGCATTATCGACATCGTCCCGGCACCAAACGGCAGCAGCCTATGGCTTGGCACTGGACGGGGGATTGCCCAGTATCACTTGCCAGGTGAAGGCTGGGCAGTCTTCCGCGAGCCGGACGGTATCGGGCGGGGCGGTGTCTCAGCCTTGACGATGAATGACACCATTATCTGGGCCGCAACAGCCTACAGCGAAAAAGTCGGCGAGACCTACTATCCCGCTGGAGGCGGCGTTGGCTGGTCAAACGACGACGGCGTCACCTGGCACTGGCAGCGTCAGCCCGTCGATTCGGCAGACGTAATCGACTATCGCCCCACCACCACCAATATCCAAAACGTCACCTACGACATCGCCATCACCGATTCGGCGGTCTGGATCGTCAGTTGGGGCGGCGGATTACGACGGTTGAGACACGGCTCATCAAGATGGGAGTTAGCCACCGTCGATCACCAGAGTTTTACGCCGCTGATCAATCTCGCGCACCGCGTCTTCAGTGCGGTCTGGGACGGGCAAATGCTCTGGGTTGGCAGCGCTGCCGGAGTGCACGGCACAGCCGATGAGGGTATCAACTGGGTTCCGGCAGCGGCAGGCGCCGGCTCGATTTCAGGCAACTTCGTCACCGCGCTCGGCGTCCAGCGCGTCGCTTCCGACACCCTGATCTGGGCTGCGACCTGGAAAGCCGAACGCGCCAGCGAGTTCTACGGCGTTTCGATGACCGCCGATCGTGGAGTCTCGTGGTGGGTGATGCTCTCGGATACGACGACCCTTACTGCCGGACCCCACGCTGGGCAGCGGCTGGCTGACGTTTATGGCCCGTTGCGGGCGCACAACTTCGGCTTTCGCGACAGCACCGTCTATGTAGCCGCCGACCGCGCGCTTTGGATATCGCGCAATCTGGGCCGGACATGGGAACTTCCACTCACCGAGATATTCGACTTCGCCATCAACGAACGGCTCGAACTGCCCGACTTCTTTTCCGCTGCGACGACAGGCGACTCGCTATGGATCGGAACCGATCAAGGCATGGCCCTTAATGCTTCCGGTGGCTTTCGCATCCTTCGGGCGCATACGCCCGCCGGTGTTGCCGGTCAGTCCGAAACCTATGCTTATCCGAGCCCCTTTTCACCCAAGCGGGGGCACGTGGCGCGGCTCCAGTTTCGCTCCCGCGGCGAGCCACTCAGCAGTTGGGGCATCTATAACTTCGCGATGGAGACCGTCGTCGAGAGCGGGGGTGGTCCAACGCCTGCAAATATCGCCTGGGGGCAAGGCACAGGAATGATGGAAGGCTACGCCGCGCTCAAGTGGGACGGCCGGGACCATCGCGGGAGTGTCGTCGCCAACGGGGTCTATTTCTACCGCCTCAAGGTCGGAAGCAAGGAACTTTGGGGGAAAGTGATGGTGATCGACTAATGAAGAAGTCAGGAAGCAAAGGTCAATCGGCAATCGGTCATCGTCTGAATTCGGTTATTGCAGCCTATCTGCTCGGGTTGCTTGCAGGTAATACAGCCGATGCCGCGACGGGGATAGGGGGGAAGGCGGGAGCATTCCTACGGATGGGGATGGGCGCCGATCGCGCCGCGATGGGCGATTGCGGCGTCGCACTCACCAGCGGTGCCCTCAACTGGCACTACAACCCGGCCGCACTGGGACATCAGCGAACTCGTCAAGGCGCGATCGGCTACCGGCTATTGGCGCTCGACCGGAGTATTCTCTATGGCGACGTCTCGGTTCCGCTACAAGGTGGTCGAGCCGCTGTTGGAGCAGGTTATCTCCGCGCTGCGACATCCAATATCGACGCTCGTGATTCCAACGGCGAACGTTTCGATGTCCTAACCAATTCGGAAAACCTGATCCACGGGACGTTTTCTCTTGCCCCGCTCCCGGCGCTGGCACTCGGAATATCGATCAAGTGGATGATCAACAACACACCACGCATCGCTGAAGATGAGAAGTCGCTCAACGCCTATGGAATGGGGATCGACCTCGGCGTCAGGTTCGTAGCCCATCCGAAGTTGACGCTTGGGCTGCAGGTTCGTGATATCAACGCGAAGTATTCCTGGGATGCCTCGGATGTCTGGGGAGAAGGCAGCGGCGCCAAGGACGACGCGTTCCCGGTTCTAATCCGTGCCGGTGCCGCCTGGAAAGCACTTCATTCCGTGACCATCGCCTCTGATATGGTGATAGAGAGCGCCGAGATAGGGGAAACTACTGAGGCTTTAGTCCCTCGACTTGGAATCGAATATAGCCGGGCTTACGGTGAAAGTCGAATGCTCTATTTGCGCGGCGGCTGGGACGGAGCCGCGCCGACCTTTGGCTTGGGCCTCGAACTGCCCCTGCGATATCTTCGATCAACCCGGCTCGACTATGCCTTTGTACTGGAGCGCGCGGCGCCGTCTGGCTCGCACATCTTTGGTTGGACCTTTGCATTCTGATCTAACCATGCAGCGTCAAAGGAGCACGGGGTTCTTCACCTCGTTGCTGGTACTTGCCATTGTGGGGATTAGGCCGGCACCTGCCGCCACTTCTGCGGCTGCCTTCCTGAAGATACCTTCCGGGGCTCGGGAGCTAGCCATCGGCGAGACCGGCGTCAGTCACGCTTCAACAGGAGCCGCGGCGTGGTGGAATCCAGCGCTAATCGCGTTCGGCGAGCGTGAGGTGCGCTTTCAGGGATTTCGCTGGCTTGCAGATAGCCGTGGAACCCTTGGTGCGGTCAAGTTCCGAACGCCATCGGGCGGGCTATCGGCGTCTTATTTCAACCTTGCCACGCCCGGATTCGAAGCACGCACCCGGCCTGGCGATCCGGAAGGTGAATTCACCCTCCATCAGGCTTATCTCAGTCTCGCAGGTGCTTACCTGATTCGTCCCGATTTAGCCGCCGGCGCTGCCATAAAGGGCTGGGTTGAGGATATCTACGGCGACAAGGCAACCGGCTTTCCGGTCGCCGATGTCGGCTTTACCTGGCAGCCGGGTCTTTGGAAGAGCGGTCTCTCAGTCAGCAACTTCGGCCGCCCGGTCGGCGGATTCGATCTACCTTTAACTTTACGGGCAGGTGCTGCACGTAGCCACTCATTCGGGGACTTCGGCCTGCTTATTGCTTCAGAACTATCAGTTGTATTAGAAGACCCTGCACAATTCCACTTTGGTATCGAAGCCGACTATTCCAAGGTTCTCTACCTGCGCACCGGATGGTTTGGTAACCGCGACATCAGCCGGACGATCTATGGCATCGGGCTGGCGCAGTCGATCTATCGGATAGACGCATCGCTGGCGCCCTTCGAGGGCGGACTTGGCTCCGGCTGGCGCATCGGTATTGGCGTTAGACTCTGAAATGCGGATTTGTAACCATATTGATGGGTGCTGACAATTGAGGTATGCTCAAGTAGGGCGGGCATTCCTGCCGGCCCTTAGGACGGACATGAATGTCCGTCCTACCTATGCTACTATCGGATACACCCATAACATCAATATTATCATAATTTTCCTTGCCAAAGTATCAGATAGCCTGGCTGCCCGGTGACGGCGTCGGCAACGACGTTATGGAAGCCGCCCGCATCGTGCTCGATGCGCTTGAACTCGATGCGGATTATCATCCCGCCGACATAGGTTGGGACTTCTGGTGTCGCGAAGGTAACGCTCTTCCCGATCGGACGGTTAAAGTGCTTCGCGAGACCGACTGCGCTCTCTTTGGAGCCATCACTTCGAAACCGGCCGATGATGCCGCGCGCGAACTAAACCCCTCTCTGCAAGGTCGGGGCTTGCGCTATTTCAGTCCCATCGTCCGCCTGCGACAAGAGTTTGATCTCCATACCAACCTCCGGCCCTGCAAGGCTTACCCCGGCAATCCTCTAAATTACCGCGAAGGCATCGACCTCGTCATCTTTCGTGAGAACTCTGAAGGCCTCTATGCCGGCGTCGAGTTTCGTCCCCTGCCGTCATCCGTCCGGGAGGCTCTCCGGGAGTCACACCCCAGGATGAGACGATTCGACACCGTTTCGGAGAATGATATAGCCTTCTCAGCGCGCATAATGACCCGTCCGGCATGTGAACGGATCGTGCGTAAGGCGTTCGAGTATGCTCGCGGCCGCCGACGCCATTCGGTAACGGTCGTCGATAAGCCCAATGTCTTGCGCGAGACCGGCGGCTTGATGATGGAGTCGGCACGGCGGGTGGCAAAGGACTTCCCCGATATACCGCTCTACGAGACCAACATCGACGCCCAGGCGATGTGGCTCCTCAAAAATCCCTTTGACTACGACGTCCTCGTCGCCGAGAATATGTTCGGCGACATCCTCTCGGACCTGGCTGCGCAACTAACCGGCGGGCTGGGGTTCGCGGCTTCGGGCAACCTCGGCGACCACTACGCCGTCTTCGAGCCGACACACGGCTCGGCGCCCAAGTATGCCGGTCTTTATAAGGTCAATCCGATGGCGATGCTCCTCTCGGTCCGGATGATGCTCGAATGGCTCGGCGAGTCAGACCGTGCAGCCCGGCTCGAAGGCGCCATTGCCGAAGTCATTGTCGAAGGCAGGGTGCAGACATACGATATGGGGGGGAGTGCTTCGACGCTGGAGGTCGCCCGGGCGGTCGCGGCCAAAGCGGCCTGACCCACCTTGCAGATTTACCTTCAAGTCGCTAACTTGAAGGTGATGTCCCTTGCATTTCGATATGGCGTCCTGCTGGTTGGACTTGCCGGCTGCGAACTCTTCACCACCCGAACGGCCGAACCGCCCTCGGGGCCGGTTGGCGGTTGGACATTTCCGTCATCGCCGCGGGTTGTGGTGCAGAACCTCGAGTCGGCGGTTGGGAGACGATCCGGTCCCGATTACATACGCTCCTTTGCCGGCGCCGACGCCGGCAGCGCCGGGTTCACATTCATTCCCGACAAACAGACCGCGGCAACTCATTCAGAGCGTTTCCTCAACTGGAATTATGAACGTGAGGAGCGCTTTGCTCAGAACCTCTTCAGACCTGCGGTTCTGCCCTACGACTCGCTCTCTGAATTCACTTCCTCGATCGACCGCGAGACGATCCTGGGCGACTCGTCGTCACTCGTGGCGCAGTATACATGGCGGGCCGGGCATCTAAACAACCCCGCGCCTCGCGACCTGTCGGGCCGAATGGATCTAACCCTAAGACGCGCTTCCGATGGCGGATGGTATATCGAAAAGTGGAGCGATAGCCGAACCGGCGGGGACTGCCTCAGCGACCTCAAAGTCTATTTCTGATGTGCGACGGGTTAAATCAGATAAATCGATTTTTCCGGCGAGAGTCATGTTGAAGCCGGTGCTGCTCGGCTCATTCACTCTCCCGCTCATTGCCGGCTGTCTCAATCCCTTTGCACCGGTGGAGGGGGATGTCGGCACCTCGACCTGGAGCGATCAGCGCTCCGTCGGCGGTCTCCTGCAGAACTTCTCGCTCGCTTATGATTATCGCGACTCGCTGCGGTATGCCGATTGCCTCGACGAAGCGTTCACGTTTGACTTTTATGACATCGACAACTCCCGTTTTGATCGCTGGCCCCGTCAAACTGACCTGAAGACGACCGGCGGCCTTTTTCGCCGCTTCAACCGGATCGACCTCGAGTGGAACTTTATCCCCGAAGAGGTGGCGGGATTCGACCGTGTTGATACCACTCTGCAATTCATCGTCCGATTCAATCTGACGCTGGAAAACGAGCCGCCTCTGATGGGCTATGCCCGATTTGCAGTGAAAGCCGGCCTTGACGGCCGGTTCCGGGTGGTCAACTGGCGCGACGACTTCTGACCGGTTTGAGTTCCCGTCGGAGTATGCGCCAAAGACGTCTGCGGCTGGTGCTCACAACAATAATTGCAGGGACGCTGGCGGCCGTCTTATCAATACCCCACCTTCCGGACGAGCCATTAGTGGGCGAGGCGGTAACCGGAGCCCGACTATCGCCGCCTGAGGCGGGCCTTCCCTCTCAGGTTGATAGCCTGTATCGCTTCAAGGAAAAACCCGGCGATGACTATCCGGCACCGCAGATCGCCATAATTATCGACGACTTTGGTCACGGTTGGAAGAGGAGCGTTGTGGAAGGCTTTCTCGATCTGCCTTACGAGGTTACGATTTCCATCATTCCGGGAAGCCGACACAGCGTTTCGACCGGTCGCATTGCAGTCCGCAAAGGCAAGGAGGTCTTCATCCACCTCCCGATGGAGCCTGAAACCCCGACCGCGATACAGGAAAGGTCGATGCTCATGGCGCATGCCTCGCAAAGCGATGTAGCCCAATTGGTCGATGCCGCATGCAAGGAACTTCCAATGGCGACCGGCGTCAACAACCATATGGGTTCGAAGGCGACCTTAGACGGTTCGTTGATGGAACAATTAAGTCGGGAATTGAATCGTCACGGGTTGATGTTTGTCGATAGCCGCACCGTTGCTGGATCGAAGGCCCTTAATGCAATGCGCCAGCTCGGTGTTCCAGCATTAGGCAGGGACGTCTTTCTCGACTACGATCCCGATTCGCTGGCAGTTGAGCGCAGTTTCGACCACCTCGCTGCAATAGCGGCCCGGCGAGGCTGGGCGGTCGGGATCGGACATGTCCGGGCCGGGACGCTTGCAATACTTAAACGAAGATTACCGCAACTTGAGGCGGAAGGAATCGTCGTAGTGCCGGTCAGCCGGCTCATTACCCGGTTGCGAGGACCTGCAACAGCCCGTCTCGATACGACGATTGCTGGTCATTGACGTTTCTACATAACCCATTTACAAATGCGTTTCGGATTCTCACTTAATCCCATCGCCCGACTGCGGGGGGCAAGCCTGTCCGGTCAGCCCGATCCAGCCTATTTCGGCGCACTTGCCCAAGCCGCCGGGGCCGATCTGATTCTTGCCGGATATCTGCCCGGAAGCGGATTTCTCACCGAACGCGACTTGCGTCTGCTTCGCGATTTGATCCGGATCGACCTGGTCTTGATTGTGCCGCTGCAGAATCTCATCGTTGAAGCGGTCGCCAAATTGCGCCCGGAAGGAGTCATCCTTGTCGATGCCGGTTGGGATGGGGTGCGCGACTCCCGACCGCTGCAACCCGATGTCGAAGCCGACGAAATCGCTTCTATCGCCGCCGCCTATAAGTCGGCCGGAGTGCCGGTATCGCTTTTTCTCGAACCGCTTCCCGGCGCCGCCAAGTTTGCGGCACGCACCGGCGCTTCGGGGATAACCTTCAGCACTTCCGCATACGCCGCTACGCGAGCCGATGAGGAAGCCTCCCGTGCCCTCGACCAGATCGGCGCCGCTTCGATGGCAACCGGCCGGTTCGGACTGATCGTCTCGGCCGGTCGGGGACTCACAATTCACAATGTCCGCTCGCTGGCGGCAGTGCGCAACATCGACGAAATCTATGTTGGCCAGGCACTTGCTTCCCGCGCTATGCAAATAGGTCTCGATGGCGCCGTCCGCGAGATGATCGCTGTTCTGCATCGCAGCCGCACTGAAGGATGACTCGGCCGGTCCTTCCTGCAACCTGCATCATCGCCTGCCTCGTCCTTTTCCTCCCTGGCTGTGAAGGCGATCCCGGACGAGCCGGGGTGAGCCGCCTTAGCGGCGATCTCCTTCCGCCAACGGTCGAGATCGTCCTGCCCGACGGGGAAAAACCACTCTTCGAAGGAGCGGTAGTCGAACTTATCGCTTCAGATGATGTCGGCATCGCGGGTATTCAATTCCTTGTCGATGGCCGCCCCGACAGCCTGGCTTTCAGAGCGCTCCAGCCCTACTACCAGTATCGTTGGGACCTAACTGCGTTGACTGAAGGACTGCACCGGTTGCAAGTCATTGTCCACGATGCCGCAGGAAAGGTTGGACTTTCACAGAACTTGGCTATCCGCAAAGCCCCGCTTGCCGAACGTCCCGAACGCGACACGCTTTACACTTTCGCCGGTGAAACAGCGTCCCCGATCGATTGGAAATTCCCCCCCGACTCGCTTGTTACTTACGATGCTATTGCTGCGCGATTTACTCCCAACGGCCCGGCTTATGTCCGTTCCCTTGAGGTGAAAGTGAAACTTAAAGCTGCCTGGCGCGGCGGATCGATCGACTACGAACTCTACAGCGAACGCGATGGACGGCCGGATTCGCTCCTGGCGACGCGGACGCTCTCCTTCCCCCGCCGCGAAGAACTGGTCGAATATGTCGGCTGGGAGCCGAAGAGTTTCCCCCGCCCCGGGATTCCGGTCGAGGGCGAGTTCTTTGTCGTCGTTCGGTTCACCGAAGGCGGCACCGGTGACTCGGTGATCGTCCAGTCTGACAGCGGTCTTCGCGTAACGGGGCATGGCTACCAACGGCGTGACGGGACTTGGAGTCCGCTCACCGGCCAACGTTTCCGGCGTCCCAATCCGCTTATCGCCGCGGTGGTAACCTACCGGTGAGCGCATTTCACTATATCCCGGTGACTCTTATTGCACTTGTCATCGTCTCTGCGGGTTGCGAAGGCCCGACCGGTCCTGCCGGCCGCAATGCCCGGGGTGTCGATTTACAGCCGCCGACCATCGAACTGACCCGCCCCTGGCCGCTTGAAACGGCTTGGGATAGCGTTGCCATCGCAGCCGCTGCGGTGGACAATGTTGCCATTAGCCGGGTCGTTTTCACGGTGGACGGGATGTCCAGGGTCGGAGGCGAACCGCTGGTGGCAGCGACGACTCCATATCAGGTAAAGGTGGCAGCAAGCAGTCTGGGGCGCGGCTGGCATATGGTCGCGGCGCGCGCTTATGACACTGCCGGCAATGTGAGCGATGCCCCTCCGCGGTCGATCTATGTCGGGTTTAAGGCGGACTTAAACGACACCACCCTTGTCCTGGCCCGCCACTCCGGTATGCTTGAGACGGTCTGGCGCTTGCCCGACACGATCCGAACCGATGGCTATTGGGTGCGATTCGAAGCAGCCAAACTGTGCAGCGTCGGTGCTGTTACTATACAAGCCGGTGGTGCTTTCAGCGACACGGCCCGGGTGCAGGTCGGGCTCTGGAGCGGCAGCGTTTTGCCGGTCCGTGCCGAAGCGACCAGTTCACTGTTCGGGACCGATGTTCGCGGATCAATTCGCGAGCACCGCTTTGCCTTCTCCGGGCGCGGTTCCCGCATGAGCGGCACTTTCTTCATTGTCATAGGCTTCGCCTCCCGGTCGCAATCGGACACTTTACAAATTGGCTCTGACGGCGGTGAACCTCACTGGGGCGTCGGCGGCTCGCACGATGACAGCGGCTGGCATGGTCTAAGGGAGCGATTCGGCCGTCGCAACAATCTGCTTGTTACAGCGGAACTCTACTATCCGCCGGCCGATACCGGAAGATGAAGTGACCGGCAAGACCATCGGAACCGTCGGTCCGGCTCTGCTGCTGGTGCCTTTGGCGATGATAGCGACCCTCTCCTGCCAGGGGCCGCAAGGGCCGGACGGCAGCGATGCCGTCGTTGTAGATTCGCTTCCGCCGCAAGTGGTGTGGATTCGTCCCGATCCGGGTGCAGTCGCCGATACGACGTTACTGCTTGAAGTGAGCGCGCGCGACGAGACGGAGTTGTGGCGCGTCGTCTTTTCAGCAACCGGCTTCGACTATCCGCCCGATTCGTCGCGCGGTGACAGGTATTATTTCACTTGGACATGCCGTTACTATCCGGCCGGGTCTTACCCGCTGGTGGTTCGAGTCTGGGATGCGTCTCGCAATAGTTCGATCACTCCGGTTCGGATGGTCGAGGTGCGGCATTAGAGATTGGTCGGGCTGGAGGCGCCTTCGACGATTTCAAATTTTAACTCCTAAATTCATCATTAACATTAGCATTAGCATTACCAATGTCCACCATGGTCGCCCCCAAGAACCGCCTCGGCATCGTCGTTGCCGGTGGTCCGTCGCCCGGTATCAACAGTGTCATATCGGCAGCGGCGATCCGCAGCCTCGTCGATGGCGTCCCGGTTGTTGGCATACAGGATGGCTTCAAGTGGATCATGCGCGGCGACATTGAGCATACCCTTGATTTAACCGTCGATCACGTCAGCCGCATCCACTTCACCGGCGGATCGATTCTCGGCACCGCACGGGATAACCCAACCCGCGATCCGGCGCTGCTCGAAGCAACCGTTAATTCCTTATTGCGTCTAAATATAGACAAGTTGGTCACCATCGGCGGCGACGACACTGCGTTCACCGCTATGAAGGTGGCTGAATCGGGTCACAGCCGCATCAGAGTCGTGCATGTTCCGAAGACGATCGACAACGACCTCGACCTGCCTCAAGGCATTTCGACCTTCGGCTTCCAGACGGCCCGGCAGATCGGCTACGACATCGTGAAGAACCTGATGGTCGATGCCCGCACGACCTCACGGTGGTTCTTCGTGGTAGCAATGGGGCGCAAAGCCGGGCACTTGGCGATGCACATCTCCAAGGCCTCCGGGAATACCCTGACCTTGATTCCCGAGGAGTTTGCCGGATTCGACTTGACGATGCACCGACTGGTCGATGTCCTTGCCGGCGCCATCGTCAAACGGCTTGCCTACGGTCATCCCGACGGCGTAGCGATTCTGGCGGAAGGACTCCTCGACAAGGTCCCGATTGCCGAACTCGAAGCCCTCGGTCATGTCGAGCGTGATGCTCACGATAACGTCCGCTTCGATGAGATCGACTTCGGCACCATCTTGAAGCGTGAAGTGCAGAAGAGGCTTGCCGGTTTCGGACTGAAGCCGGTTATTGTAGCCAAGAATCTCGGCTACGAACTGCGTTGCGCTGATCCCATTGCCTTCGATGTCGAATACACCCGCGACCTCGGCGACCGGGCCGCCGATGAACTTTTAAGTGGCAGCGGCGACTTGATGGTCTCAATTCAGAACGGGCGGTATCTGCCTATTCCTTTTTCCGACATGCTCGACCCGGAAACGGGGCGGACGCGAGTCCGGTTCGTCGATATTGGGGGCGATGCCTACCGCATATTGCAGAACTTTATGATCAGGTTAGTCCGGTCCGATTTCGACGACACCACCGAACTGGCGAAACTGGCGGCGGTTTGCGGAGTCTCGCTTGACCGATTCACGGCCGAGTTTGGGCACGCAGTCGGATAGCCCGAATGGTCATCCGCGTGAGCCTGATGAGCGAGACGTTACACCATAGACGTCATTCTGGACTACCCGTCACCTGAACGCTTGAATTCCTGACACTTGATACTTAATACTTTACACTTTACACTTGACACTTGACACTACCGCTCATCGTTCTTTGCGGGCCGACGGCAGTCGGCAAGACCGCCACTGCGCTCTCTCTTGCCCGGCGCCTGGACTGCGAGGTCGTCAGCGTCGATTCGCGGCAGGTTTATGCGGGGATGGCAATCGGATCCGGCGCTCCCTACGCGATGGAACTTCGCAAGGTCAAGCATCACCTGATCGGAGAAGTTCCTCCCGACCAGCGACTCACAGCGGGCGAATACGCCCGGATGGCGCTTGAGCGGATAGGGGAAATCGAGAGTCGTGGCAGGGGAGTCCTTATCGTTGGAGGCTCAGGGCTTTACCTTCGCGCGTTACTCGATGGGCTGTCACCGGCACCTCCTGCAGATCCAGCCATCCGCGAGGAGTTGTCGCATGAAATTGAGCGCCTTGGCGTTGAGCCGCTGCTCGACGAACTGCACCGGGTTGATCCCGAGTATGCGACCCATGTCGGTCACCGCGACCGCAAACGGCTTGTGAGAGCGCTCGAAGTCCAACGCCTGACCGGTCGCCCCTTTAGCGCCTGGCACCAGACAACCTCGGGCGGGATCGACCAGCCTCCGCGTAGAGTAATGCGATTTGGACTGAACCGTCCCCGTCCGGAATTGCATCGCATGATCGAAGCGCGCGTTGCGGCGATGTTCGCTAAGGGCTGGGTTGTCGAAGTCGAAGATCTTGCCAGACAATACGGCGGCATCGAGAAGATACCGGAACCGGTTGCCGAAGCCGTCGGATACCGGTCGATTATCGCTTATCTTATAGGAACAACGACGCTTCAGGACGCCGGGCAGCGCGCTCTGTTCGCCACCCGGCAATTCGCCAAGCGCCAAATGACCTGGTTTCGCGCCGACCCAAGAATTGTTTGGCTGGAAGGGAGCGGTCCCGAAGCACCGGTTCGCTGGGCCGATCTCATTTTAGATGCCATCAATAACAACTCTTCCGACCACGCACGTGAATCACATTGATGCCGGATCATCCCGGGCGCTCCTGATCTGGATGCGCAGCCGACCCCTCGCCGTCCGGATCGGCGTTCCGGTAGTCCTTTTCAGCCTGCTAACTGCTATCTTCTGGCCTTCGGGGGGCGTCGATTTGCCGACTGCCGTTGTCCAGTCCGGAGAATTCGTCATCGACCTGAAGGAGACCGGACGGCTGCGCGCAGAGAACTCGGTTTTCATTTCAGCGCCTCCGGCTCGCAGCAACCTCCAGATCATAGGCCTCGTCGATGAAGGCACTCTAGTGAAGGAAGGTGACTTCCTGATCCAGTTTGATACCACCGAAGTCCGGCAGCAAATCGATGATGCAATCGCCGATCTAGACATCGCGAAGACCAACTACGACCGCACCCGGGCATCGGCAGACTCGCGGCTCGCGAACCTTGAATCGTCCCTCGAAAACAATCGCGCCTCTTACCGCCTTGCCGAATTGCGCCTCGACCAATTGAAGTTTGAAGCCGACGTCCGCATTGAGGAAGGCACCCTGCAACTTAAGCAAGCCAAAAACTCCCTCGATCAGGCTGTGCGCGAGATCGAAGCCCAGCGCACTATAGATGAGGCCGACCTGAAAGCTCTTGACCTGAAGGTGAAGCAGTCCCGGCTCGACCTCGAGCAGTTGCGCAACGACTTGGCAAAACTGACTATTCGAGCACCTCGACCCGGTCTCGTCGTTTATAAGGAGACCTGGCGCGGCGGTGAAATGAGCAAAATCAAGGTGGGTGACAGCCCCTGGCGCGGCCAGGCTTTGATCGAACTTCCCGACTTGACCTTGATGCTCGTCGCAACGACGGTCAGCGAACTCGATGTTGGGAAGGTGAAGCCCGGACTCGAATGCGAGATCAAGTTGGAAGCCTACCCCGATCCGGTCTTCCATGGCGAAGTGCTCTCGGTTGGGGTTCTCGCTCGCGCCGATGCTACATCCTCGGAAGCACGCTCCTTCGACGTGCTCGTCCGTATCAGGGAGTCGGATCCGCTTCTTCGGCCCGGTATGTCGGCTTCAGTCCGTATCATTGTGGATCGCTTGGCGGACCGGGTCAGCGTCCCGATCGAAGCAGTCTTTGCCCGGGATGGCGACATAATCGCCTACGTCAAGTCGGGCAACTCATTCCGATCGTTCAATGTGAAAACCGGTCCTCGCAACGACAACTTCGTCGTCGTTGAGGAAGGTATTCGTGCCGGAATGCGGGTAGCGCTGGTCGATCCGACCGTCGAGCAGCCGGAACCGAAATCGATAGGCGGCAAGGAGGATAAGGCGACCCCGGAGCCGGCGTCATCAGGTTCACAGTCCGGGCCGGGAAGTCGCCCCCGCGGTCAGGGCGGAGGCCGTCGCCGGGGATGATAGACCGACTTGAGCCGATATCAATGCAGTTTTCCCTATGACAGGTAAGGTTCTGCACCTCGAACAACTCGCTGCGGCGTGGGACGGCCTCCGGTCGCACCGGCTCCGCTCCGGCTTAACGGCACTGGGGGTGATATTTGGGGTTGCCGCCGTCATCGGAATGGCTTCAATCGGTGAAGGCGCCCGACGCGAAGCGTTGAGAATGATCGACTTGATGGGTGCGTCGAATATCATCGTCGATCAGGTGAAATTCGACGATGCCCAGGTGCGCAAGGAGGCGCTGGAGAAGAATCCGAGGGGAATAACCCTTGCCGATGGCGAAGCGATCCGCGCGGTGGTGCCGGATGTCCGCCATGTGGTGCCGCTGCGAATGACCGACGCTAACGTGATAGCCGGCTCGAATTCGGCGAAACTGAAGATTGTTGCGACGAGTCCTCAGTTCTTCGATCTATACCGCATCCGGATCACCGGTGGAAGGGCTTTGTCCGACGCCGACGAGTCCACCGCTCAGCGGGTCTGCGTCCTCGGCGCGGGAGCGCGTCGTGAGTTGTTCCCGCTCGAAGATCCGGTAGGCAAACAGGTGCGGATTGGGAGTTACATTGTAACCGTAGTCGGCGTAGCCGACCGGCGGCCGACCCAGGGGGGCAACATCGAGGGCATCGAACTGCGTGACGAGAACCGCGACCTTTATGTTCCGCTCGCGGCGTCGCTAAAGCGCTCGCCGCCGACCGCGGCCTTCGGGGAGGTCTCGCGGATTGTAGTCGGAATGAACGACCCGGCACAGTTAAGCAGTGCTTCCCGTTTAATCGAGCGCATCTTCGAACGCCGTCATCGTGCGGCCGGGGACTATCAGGTGATAGTGCCGGAGCAACTCCTGCGACAGCATCAGGCGACGCAGCGAATATTCAACATCGTAATGGGAACTATCGCCTCGATTTCGCTTATCGTCGGCGGGATCGGGATAATGAACATCATGCTCGCATCGGTGCTTGAACGAACCCGCGAGATCGGCGTCCGGCGAGCCGTCGGAGCGCGTCAATCCGACATCCGGCGGCAGTTTCTTTATGAGGCGGTGATGCTATCGCTCTTCGGGGGAATCGTAGGCGTAGGACTGGGACTCGGTCTGTCGAAGGCGATCGCGGCCTATGCCGGGTGGGAGACCGCGGTTTCGCTCTGGGCGGTGCTCGTTGCGACGGGCGTTTCCGCTGGAGTGGGGGTGATTTTCGGCTACTTTCCGGCGCGTAAAGCCGCCCGGCTTGATCCCATTGAGGCGCTGCGATATGAATAGGGCATCAGCGCGCTGGCTCAAGCATAAAGCCGGACTTTTCGGAACATTTCTCTCGGCAGTCAGCCTCCTACCTTTTACCTATAGTCTTTTGCCTTCGGCGATGGCTGCCGATACGCTTCGACTGACTCTCGACGGGGCGCTTCGGGCAGCATATGAACTTGGTCCATCGGCCGCGCAGGCTCGATTCGACTCCGTAGCGTCTGAGGCGACCTATCGTGCGACGTGGGGCGGCCTGCTGCCACAACTTCGCCTAACCGGAGATACTCCCAACTGGTGGAAGTCTATCGATGAGCGTCTGATCTACGACCCCGAAACAGGCACCAATGTTCTGACCCAGATCCCGACCGAAGAGCGTCGCAATCAGGGCCGACTAAGCCTCTCGCAGGAACTTCCCTGGGGCGCGTCGCTGGACGTCTCATCGCGTCTATACCGGAGGTTTTGGTTCTGGGATCATCCCGAGGGCGCGATCAGGTTCACGGACTACTCGCTCGCAAACCGGGTCGATCTGACGCAGCCGCTCTTCGACGGCAACCCGACCGGTCGCTTGAAGCGAACTGCCGAGATAGGCCGCGCCACCGGAAGCATCGATCACACCCTTCGGATGCGGTCGGTTCGGTATGATGTCGCAGGCGCATTCTACGGCCTTGTTTCGGCTCGAGAGGAACTGGCTATTGCCGAACGGGACCTCGCTGCCGGCCGCGACGCGGCCGATTTAGCCCAGCGCAAGTTGAACGCGGGTCTCATCCCCGAAGTTGAAGTGTTGCAGATAGAGGTCGATGTCGCCCGCCGGGAGGCTTCCTATCGCAATAGCGAAGGCGCCGTCAGGGCGGCTGAAGATCAATTGAAACTGGCACTGGGTATGCCCCTTGACGGACGCATCATACAGCCTGACTTTGCCTTTTCGGACGAAATCCCGGACGACGCGCCGGTTCCCGTATCCGTTGACAATCGGCTCGAAGTAACCCGCTCGGAACTTGCACTCGAGCGAAGCGCAATAGAGACCCGCGCAGCCGTTCGTCAAGCGCGCATCCGGGCATATCTCTCGCTCTTCTACGAGACTGATTCGCGACGTCGGTCGTTAGACTCGCTCGATCTGCCTTCGACTCGCAATACTGGAGTCTTCCTGCACTTCGAAGTGCCGCTCTATGGCTTTGGCTCGACCTCTTACCGGATCGAAGCGCTTCGCGCCGGGCAGCGCGCAGCCGAGATCGCCAGCCGCGATGCACGCTCCCGGGTCGAAGCCGAGCAGCGGGAAGCTCTCCGCAGACTCGATCGAGTCCGTGACCGATGCCGGATCGCCGCCGCAGCACTTGACCTCTCAGAGCGATCCTTCAAGATCACGAGTGCCCGTTTCGAAGCCGGACTGGTATCATCGCGCGAACTGCTTGACGCTCAGCTCGATCTTACCCGCACGAGGCGCGATCTCCTCTCAGCCCGCATCGACCTCGAACTGGCACTCGAAAATCTGCGCCGAATGACCGATGACTGATGATAATGATAATGCTAATGATAAATCGCTTTCACGAGGCTGTTGACGCTTTTATCGACCAGATCGCAAGAACTCTGCTTATCATTGTCATTATCTTCATAAATTGCAGTAGCATTAGAATTAGTAACTTGCCTTTAGAGTTCCTCAATGTCTGCACCATCTCGTAACCTATCCCGCAAGGCAGCGGCACTGCAGAAACTTCTGCCTCAGCATCCGCTACTGTTTCCCCGTCTTGCTGAGTATTACCTACATTTAGGCAAACCGAAGCCGGCTGCAGAAATCCTCGCTGAGGGGCTGAAAGAGCACCCCGACCTGGCTGCCGGCTGGGTCGTCAAGGGTTACCTCCATAGCCAATTGCGACAAACCAAACTGGCGCGGCTGGCCTTCGAGCAGGCACTCAAAATCGATCCGTCAAATCCTGCCGCGCACCACTACTGCATAGACATCGCGCTGGAGGAGGAGGACGACATTGGCCTGCTTGAACACCTCCGAGCATTGGCCGAACTCGACGCCCTCGACGACAACATCCAGATCCGCTATCAGACTGCGTTGCTGCGCAAAACCGCCCTTGAGAGCGGCCACTTTCGGCGACAGGATGTCCTTCGCCTTACGCCCCAGTCGCTGCGCCAGGAACTTCTAAGAGCCGGGTTGCTTCCGCCCGAACTGGCCCGTCGCAGCGAGCGTTTTTCTACGTCGGATAGCCCTGTCGTGGCACCTGTAGTTGCCACCGAATCGGTTGCTGCTGCATCGCCTCCGCCACCGGCAACCTCCCGGGAGCGCCCTAAACTGGCTTGGGACGGCATCGATGTTGAAAAAGAGGAGATTGGCTTTCGCACTGGACGGCCAATCGTCCCGCCCGCAGAGGAGTTTCGCACTCCGATCACTCCCGGCGATGAGGAACCGGAACCTGATGAATCTGATGGCGGCACCATCGTCCGGGTCTCCTGGGCTGATGCCATAGCCGGCCAGTCAGGCTCACCACTGGTCGAGATTCCTGACGATCAATACGAGGACTCGGCATCCGGAGGTGAGATCGAGGACTTTGAACCGGTGGCGGAAGAGCAGATTGCCGCATCTTCCCAATTCCGCGAGTCGGAACCGGAGCCGGAGCCGCCCGACGTTCCGGCGCCTGAGCCCCCATCCCTGGCTGACGATGAGCCACGTTCTACGGCTGCGCGGCCGCCTGCATCCGGTGAGCCGATTCGTCCTCCATCAGCCGATATACGTTCCACACTCCTGCAGAGAATCGGTGCCCAGCCGTCTCGTCCGTCGACAGTTGGAGCAGAAGAGTCTGGTGAAGAGTCAGACCGGCTACTGCCTCTCCCGGGAAAATTGGCACTCCCTAAACTTCCGGATCGCCCTCCCGCTCGAACCGTCGCCCGACCACCTTTGACAGACCTCAAGCCACGCCGTTCAGATTTCAAGCCTGAACCGGAGCCGGCTCAACCTGAAGAGTTCATTGCACCGGTAGCGGCATCGGCACCTGAAGAGGCATTTGGACTGGCTCGTGACGAGGCGCCCATAGTGAGGCTCTTGAAGGCGCGCAGGACCGTAATTGAGCCTTCGGCTCCGCCTTCCGATGAGCCGCCTTCCGAGCCGGTTGTCGAAGCATCGGCGGAAGCGACACCTCCCCGGCCGGTGCTCATTTCGCCTATCGACGAGATCATGGAGTCGAAGCCGGAATCGCACGCGGTCAGCGAATCCGCGCCGTTGATGTCAGCCATCGAGTCGGCAACCGGATTCGATGCTGAAGCGGAGGCGGAGAGTGCAACTGAAGAGCCTGTCGCCCGACTGGCTGGGCTGCAGTCGTCGCCCATTGAAGCGACCGATTTCTCCGCTCCGCCGGTGGAGCCCCCTGCAATAGAGGAAGCGCAATCGATACCTCTCATCGAGGAGGAGCCGCTTGCGCCTCCACCCGAGGTGAAGGCACGTGAAACTGAGGCTCGCAAGCGGCTGGCTGAGGTTGCCAGGAGTGTTACCGCGAAGAAGCCGACTTCCAAGTCAATGCCATCCGCTGCGAAGCCGCCTGAGGAAGAGAAACAAAAGGCTAAGATCGCCACCAAGACCCTGGCCGAACTCTACGCATCGCAAGGCGATTGGGCACGGGCTATCGAAGTCTATCAGGCACTTCTGGAGAAGTTCCCGACTAACGAAGCCTATCTGCGACGCCTCGAGCAACTGAAAGCCAAGAAGGGAGAGTGAAGTGATATGTGAAATGCGAAGAGTGTAAAGTGTCAAGTATCAGGTGTCAAGTGTCGAGTATCGGGGCAGACGGGAATGCGTCTGCATTTTCTGCCTTTCGTTCTATGCGATACTTGTTCATTATCCTGACTCTGGCCGCATGCGCTCCAGCGCCGCAAACCAATTCCCTCCGCGGTGATGCGGGAACGCCCGAATGGGTGCACTCCCGGCGGTATCGCGAGTATTCGTCCGATTTCGGCTTCGTAGGTATCGGTTCAGGTGCAACCCGGGAGAGTGCGGTCGATGCTGCGATTGCCGATATTGCGCGGCAGATCGAAGTGCACATCGAAGCCGATCTGCATAATGTGCAAACGTCGCGACTGAGTCGCGAGTCCGAGGAACTGACCGGGCAATTTGAGTCGGCGATACGCAGCGCAGCCAAGGCGACGCTCTCCGGAGTCGAAGTATTCCGGACGGCGGAGTCTGGAGGCGTCCATTATGCATTCGGCTACCTTGATCGGGAGCGCCACACCGCAAATTTAGCCCGGGATATTAGATCCCGAAGGGCTGCATTGGATCAGTCAGTTCAGTTTGCCGACAGCCTGGCTGGACGTGGTCTGTTGATCGAAGCCCTTGGCATCTTGAATGAATCATTGCCTGCCGAAATCGACGTCGAAGCCCAGGAGCGGCTATACTTCAGTCTAAAAGGTGCGGAGTTACCGCACTCTCTCGAGCGACCTGGCCTGAATCAGATACTAATGCAAACGGTGCGAGCACTTTCGACAGGTCTGCAAATCGAACGCATCTCCGGCGATGGCCAGGAGGTCGAGCGCGGTCGTCTGTTGCCGGAACCGGTGGTCGTCCGGGTCACAGCGACCTATAAGGCACCGGGCTCACCTATGCCAGTGCCGGGGATGCCGCTCGAACTGATCCGGCACGATGGCGAAGTTATCGATCAAAACAAGACCGATGTCGAAGGCTTGGCGCGGTTGAATGGAATCGTCGTTGGAAGCGGCGAATCAGTTCTGAGGGTCGAACCGGTTTTGAAAGTGAATCGAAGTAGCCCCCTGCTAAAGAACCTCCCGACCACACTGCAGTCGAAGGGAGTCGGATTCACCTATCGCGTTGGAAAGGTCACACCGCAGAAGGTGGCGGTTCTGGTTCGCAGCGAAATTGGGCAGGACCTGCCGGCGGTTCGCAGCAAAATCGTTCGTGCGATCACTGACGCCGGTCACACCGTTTCCGATGGGGGGGGGCTGATGGCTCGTGCCGAAGTCCGCGAAATCGAGTCCCGCGAGATCGTCGGAGTTCAAGGTCGTCAGCATCTGGTGCGGATCGAACTTAGTCTGGTCCTTGAGACGCAGCCGGAACTGCGGCAGTTGGCTTCGCTCAAAGCGACTTCCCAAGGACTAAGTCCAGTCTCTCGCGCCGACGCCTTTGCCGATGCCTGTAATAAATTGACGCTGTCTCCCGATCAAATTGCCGGGCTGATTGCTTCGATAAACAATAAGCGATAGAAGAAAAATGTTACAAATTATTAAACTGCGCTACAGATAGACAATTGGTAAGACAGGCATTCCTGTCTGTCTTAAGGACAGGCAGGAATGCCTGTCCCACTGGACGATACCACAATGCCTGTCCCACTGGACGATACCACAATGCCTGTCCCACTGGACGATACCATATTCTGTGAGCATAGGGATGATAAACTATCGACTGCCCACTAAGGCATTTGCGGTTGCCCTTGTCGGGCTACTATTTGCCTGCACCGACAAGACCTACATCACCAACCCGCCGCCCGTCAAGCCCGCCATAGACCGGACTCCACCGGAAGTCTGGTTCGTCCGTCCAGCGGGCGGTTCTGTTATCACTGACACCGTCCGGATCGAATTGGCCTTTTTCGACTCCTCGGGCGTCGATTCGATCCGCCTCTTGAAGGACGGTGCACCCATCCGCATCATTCCGGCGGAAGCCGGAATCCAGCACGGGCAAATATCATACCTCTGGGACACCACCTCTGACTCCGACGGCGTGCACCTCTGGCAGGCCATAGCATGGGACAGAGCCGGCAATCGGGGCCTCTCGGAAACGCTCCTGTTGCGGGTGAAGAACCGTACCGACGAGCCGGCGCCGGACGTGCGGCCTCCAATAGTCAGCTGGGTCGAACCCGCAGCCGGTGACACGCTCTCGGGCGATGTCAGTCTGCGGTTCCAGATCATGGACGACCGGGAACTAACGTCGGCGGAGGTGCTTTTGAACGGGGGGCGTTACGCAGGGTTGGCGCTCGCGGGTGCGTTTGCCGATACGGGGCTGGTCTGGCGGACCGCAGAGTATTCCGACGGGGTATGGATGATGCAGGTGAAGGCGTTCGACGAGGCCGGCAATCTCGGCTGGAGCGAAGCGCTCTTGGTGCGGGTGAAGAACCAGCCCGATCCTCCGCCGCCCGACGACCGGACGCCGCCGCGGATCCGGTGGATCACGCCCGCGCCGGGCAGCATCGTCCGGGATACGATTGTGCTGGAGTTTAGCGTGGAGGATGAGAGCGAGATCGACAGCGTCAAGGTCATCGTGGATGGCGTGGTCGATGCCATTCTTGCCGGGCAGGAAGACAACATATACACGGTCGAGCGAAACACGTGGAGATGGACAAACGGAAGGCATATCATCGAAATCTGGGCTTGGGACAGCGCAAAAAATGCAGGGCGGAGCGAGCCAATCGGGCTGACGGTGGACAACCACAAGGTCATCTGGGTGCCGGACAACTATGATACGATTCAGAGCGCTATCAATGCCAGCGTGGATGGAGATACGGTGAGGGTGAGGGCGGGAACCTATCGAGAACAACTCCAGTTCTTTGACAAGAACGTGTCCCTGGTCAGCGAGTCGGGACCGGAGGAGACGATCCTCGATGGAACTGGCTATTATACGGCCGCATGGATCACAGGCGGGCAGGATACCACGATGCTCGTAAGGGGACTGACCTTTAGGAACACATCAGATTTCGTATG